>NZ_JAAHGT010000445.1 GCF_010672385.1 Okeania sp. SIO2F4 | reverse complement strand
AAACTACTGCCGATCCAGTTGTTGATGTAATTCCAGGTAGTGATATTAATAATGTCAATATTGGCAACTTTAGTGAATGTTGATGTAATTCCAGGTAGTGATATTAATAATGTCAATATTGGCAACTTTAGTGAATTTCTTTAAGCTATGCTTTATAGAATCCATTTGGTATCTTTACCTTGATTAAAATTTTGAGGAGCGGAGTCGTTCGTAGGATAGAGGCAATACAAGAAAAAGGTTGAAAAATATTCTAATACTCCCTATCACCCCATTGCCCCATTGCCCTATCTCCCCATCTCCCCCAACTAATAATAAGTATTCAACCGGATTTGATATTACGGGTGGGGAGTGGAATAGAGGCAATACAGGAAAAAGATTGAAAAATACTCTCCTACTTTTAAGATTAGATTGCCATGTTAGTTAGCGCTAACTTTTGCATTCTATGCAGCTCCTGAAAAATTTCGCGCGTCAAAGGATTTTCAGTTCCATCCTCGCAATTTTTGTGATATTATAAAGATTAACTGGGGTTGCTCGCCTATATATATGACTATTTATTCAACTAACTTTCTTGACTACAAGTATTCAGGAATTTTCCCTGGGAGCAATAACTAGAAATATCTTCATTGTGTGAAGCTCACACAAATATATATGCTGGTTTTTCCCATCGTCGAATCTTTCCATCTATCCCTCCCCAGTGGAAAACAGCCAACAGTTTCATTTTATGAAGCTCCTGAAAAAAAATCAGCGCGTCAAAGAATTTTCGGTTCCATTCTCACAATTTTTGTGATATTATAAAGATTAAGTGGGTTTACTCGCCTATGCACATGACTATTTATTCAACCAAATTGACTTGGTAATAAACGATCGAGTATTCAGGAAATTTCCCCAGGAGCAATAACTAGAAATATCTTTATTCTTGTAAGCACCCACAAACAGATATATTTGTTTTTCCTATCGTCGAAATTTTCGATCTATTCCTCCTGAGTAGAAAACCACCAACATTTTCATTTTATGAAGCTTCTAAAAAATTTCGCGCGTCAAAGGATTTTCGGTTCCATCCTTGCAATTTTTGTGATATTATAAAGATTAGCTTGAGTCACTCGCCTATACGCATGACTATTTATTCAACCAAATTGACTGGGTAATAGAGGAGGGAGTATTCAGGAATTTTCCCCAGGAGCAATGCCAGAAATATTTTCATCTGGTGAAGCTCTCATCAACTTATGTGCAGGTTTTTCTCATCCTCAAAATTTTCGATCTATCACTTCTGAGTAGAAAACCTACAACATTTTCATTTTATGAAGCTCCTGAAAAAAATTCGCGCGTCAAAGAATTTTCGGTTCCATCCTCACAATTTTTGTGATATGATAAAGATTAACTGGGGTTACTTGTCTATAAGCATGACTATTTATTCAACTCAAAAAGTAGCGATCGCGAATGCAGTGCAATTGAGTTTGCTTGATTTGCTGCCTAGCTAAGAGTTTTTGAGACAAGAATCACCGGTTATAATCTCTTATTTAACGGGCAAGTGTCAAAATGAATTGAGACGAGTTAATCGTTATCCGCCGATAATTTTAATTGTTGTGGTTGTGCCGAAAAAATTAGAGAAATAGCTACAACAATCTGAGGTATCCCTTTGTCTTCAACATTGTGGTTATTGGTTGTCTTTAGCAGAAGCTTTTGCTACAGAAAATCAAGATAATATTACAGTTTCAATTCCCAGAAAAAATCTGTTTACGTCTCAAGCTTTAGAGGTAATTATGCAGCAAATCTTACAAGGGGAAGGGCTATGAATTTAATTATTAAAGATATTGATTTATTGAAAAAAATTCATCCAGAAGTTGTAGCTAATTATTTAGAAAAACGAGGTTGGCAGAAGGAAAAGCAAATTGAAAATGAGGCAATTATTTGGAGCAATGAATTGTCTAATTTAATTCTAGTTTTACCCTTAAACCCAGAAGTATCTGATTTTCCTGTAACTATAAATTTATTAGTGGAAAATTTAGCTAAGTTTGAGGAGAGAAATGAGTTAGAAATTATGCAAAACTTAATTACTAATTTGCCTAATGTGGAGATACAGGGATTAGTTGTAGGATTGAGGTCTCTTGAAAGATATAAATTGAGTGGAGAGGTTGATTTAATGGGAGTGGTGGTGAATAAATTGGAGCGGATAAAATTGGAATTATTTGATCGGGATTATGTAACGGCTATTAGGGCATCTCAAGAACGTTTTCCTGTGTTATGTAAGGGTGATTTGGTGAAGCAAAATAATGTTTTTGTGTTGAAAAATTATTGATCTATAAATAAGCTTATTTGACGAACTTTTTCTAATCTACAGTGCTTTTTGTAGATAACAATTTTCTGATATAGCAGTAGAGGTTTGGTCGTCAAACCTCTACTTGATGAAACTGAAATATTTATGTTTCAAATCACAAAGTTTCAGTGAAAATGATAAGTAGTTACACCATAAATGTGTAGCTCATAACAGTTGGAAATACTGTATCTTTAGGCTTCTTGTTGTAAACCGTCTCTACAGTTATGAACGGCTAAATTTTTCTTAACTGAACAATTTTGTTGTCGTATTTTATAAACAAAATTATAACGAGAATTATTGTATTCAAAACTAACAAAATTTTGCTTCATTTCTCTTAATTCTCTTTGACGATGTTCTTCAAGAACAAGAGCTTTAGTAAAAGACATCTTTTCTTGTGGAAGGAAATTAGATTCTAAGGGTAGATTTTGAGCAATAGCTTCAGCTTTTTGGGTAATCCAATGGCAAAATTCATTAGAATCTTTACCATAATAATCATCAATTAGTCCGATTTCTTGAGCCGATTTGGTACTTATCGGCATACATTTTTCAGTTAAGGATTTCGCTTGCGAGTTTCCGACACGTTGCACTAAAGAATAAGTCCAATATTCAGAACCGTAAAGTCCCATCAGCTTATAATGAGGATTCAAAACAATTCCTTCTCTTGCATAAACATAGTCAGCACTTAAGGCCATCATAACTCCCCCTGCAGCAGCATTTGCTTGCATAGCAGCAATTGTTGTCTGATTATCTGTCGATAAAACTTCTAAGACAAAATCATCCATTGCGTTAATATTATTCCAAGATTCGAGAGCTCGATCTTCAGCTGCTTCAATGACATTAAGATGGATACCGTTAGACCAAAAACTTGAACCTCCCATCAAAACAATAACTTTTGTTGTTTGAGAACGAGCATAAATATAAGCTTCTCGTAAACGCTTACATTGCTCCGTATTCATTGCACCGTTATAAAATTGAAAATGAAGATAACCAACTTCATTTTTCTGTTCATACCAAATATCACGAAAGGTCATTACATTTGGCTCTAATGTTATTGGTGTTGCTATTTCAGGAATATCTTGAAGATAATCTTTTAATACCAATGTTGCTGGTAATTTAAAAAAGGTTTTATCTCCTTTATTCTTTTGTTTAAGAACACTAATCCAGACAGCTCCGTCAACAGTAGCACAACAAATAGCTCCATTCCGTTGAGCAATAATTTCTCCAGGAGTACCAGTCATCCCATTCTCAGCATAAGCACCATAAAGATACATTGGTTGACCAATTGTTTGGTCAAGTAATCCAGGTTGACTATCTGCACTTTTTATTTTGCGTACAATTGTTTCAGTTGTATCTTGATCCCAATTTATAGCACGCTGTTTCTGTTTCAAATAATTTCGCCAGCTCCCTTTTACGTCTGTTTTTGTATAATCAAGAGGTTCTGGTTTATAACCTTCTGTCAAAAAATTAATTGAAATTTCTTTAAGACAAGTGATGGCAGCTTGAGTAACTTTTCCTCTATACAAATCACTTTTTGTTTCTCCAGCTAGAGTAAAATTAGTTGATGCCCATATATCTCCTGCATCCATTTCTAAATCAGCTTGTAAAGCTGTAACGCCCCACTCTTGTTCATTATTTAAAATAGCCCAATCTAGAGATGAAGGTCCTCTATCTCCTTTAATTCCAGGATGGATGATTATACAAATATGTTTTCGCCAGACATCTTCAGGAATCGCATCTTTTAAAAATGGTGCAATAATTAGATCGGGATTAACATTTTTAACCACTTCTCTTGTTACTTCATCATTAAGAAAAATTTCAACTGAAACTTTATATCCCATATCTAATAACTCAACATGAAACCTTTGAGTCATAGTATTATAGGCAGAAGCTATTAATAAAATTGTTTCCAGTTTTTTCTTAGGAGTGAAATGATGGTTAGGAAAAGGAATGTTTTTCATAAGCACACTTGAACTAACTATTGATTAATGACTCTCCATATTTTTTATAAGTAAACTTGGGCAACCATAATATCGCTACTTTGAAATTTTTCACAAAAACAAACAGCTTACAACCAAGTATTAGCAAGGGATATACCTGTATATAAAAAAGCTGGATTAGTTAGATAATTACTAAAACATATCTAAAGTATATCACTAAGATCCTATTTAATTCTGTATCAAGAATTTAAGAAATCCTAAGATGTGTAATACCAGTTTGAAAAAAGAATGCTATAAAAAGTGCATCTCGATCGGATATGCTTAAAAATAGCTTCTCCTGTTAATTTTAGATGGTTATATCTATCGTTTTCTATTTTTTTTCAAAATTTCTTCCTTCTTCCTTCTTGCTTCTTCCTTCTTTCTTCTTTCTTACTTCTACTATTTGTAGCAAATATTTATCAAACTGGTATAATTAATTTTGCTTATGAACTTAGCAAATATTTACAGCAGATTCCAAGTATCTGAAGTACAAATATTAATAATAAAACTGTTATAGCTTTACCTCACGGAGATGAAATCAGCTATATCAAACTGGTATTAAACATACTCTAAGGCTTTTCCACCCTTAATCTTTTATTGACGAACAGTCTCTAAAGTGACTGTTGATATTTCACCAAAAGTTCAGGGATATAATCATAACCATCCACTCCAATAACTGGCAAAATTTCTGACCGTTTCTGATTTAAAATATCATTAAACTCTTCTCCCAATTGACCTTTCAAAACAACCATCAATCCAGCAGTTTGCCGCCATTCATTAGCACCAATTTGCTCTAAAAGATACATACCCAAACAACCTGCAAAAACAGCTTTCTCGAAATTTTGCAAACTATAGTAAGCCTGAGCAAGATAAGCCAAGTTTAAACCTTGCAAATATAAATCTCCAGAATATTGAGCAGCTTGCCAACCCCCGGCTAAATATAACAAAGCATCTTCCGGTTTTTCTAATACCATAAATGCAATTCCCAGACTACTAAAACAAAGAGACTTACTCTGACCATCCCCTAATTTTTCTGACAATTTTAAACCCTGTTGTAAATAATTAATCGCAGTTTCATAAACCTCCGTTTCCATCACTTCTTGTTGTCTAGCTTGGAAAACTTCACTAAAACCAAAATTAGCTAAAGCATTAGCTTCCCCTCTTTTATCTCCTACTTGTCGGGAAAACATTAACGCCCTCTGACTATAATTAATTGCCTCACCATAATCCTTCATCGCTACAGAAGTCCGACTCAAATGATTCAAATTAGCAATTTCACAGGATTTATCCTCAGTCTCTTGGGCAATCTCCAAAGCTTTTTTATGAAATTCCATCGCCTTTAAATATTGCCCTAAAGTCTGCTGAGAATAACCTAATAAAGTTAAAATTCTTCCCTTAGCTTGAGTACCTTGAATTTTTTGCAAAGGTTCATCTAAATAACTCAAAGCATTTTGTAAATATTCTCCAGAAAAAGAGGCAAAAATTCCACCATAGAGAGGAAAATATTCTCGTTGAGAAAAGGCGCGAAGAATTTGCAATGTTACCTGAAAACAAGAATTACTTAAACTAGGTCTAGCTTGAAAACCATCAGCTAACTGACACCAAATAGCAGCAAAAGTCAAAAAAGTAGAAATAGATAATTTTGCTCCTACCTTAGCATCATAAATTAACTTATCAAACCATTCTACTAATCCCCTTTGTAAACATTGTAAAATTATTGCCAACTCAACTAAATTACTTGCTTCAATATTAGCTTTGCCAGCAAATTCTACAATAGATTTTTCCAAAGCAATAGTATTAAATAAACCCTCTGGAAAAGAGCTATTTACCTGTTTTGACCATAATACCCACGGTCCCCTCTGTTCGGGAGTACCACCAAACCCCAGTTGACCTCGACTTTGGTCATATATCCAACTTACTAAATAAGGTTGTAGTCGTTGCCAAGCTTCCAGACCTTTAGTAATACCAGTAGTAAACTGCTGCAAATCTTTTTCTAGTTCTGGGTCAGTAGTTTGGACTTGTTTTTCCTGTAGAGTTTGGCGAAGTTTCTGTAATTGGTTAAGAGTGAGAGGTTGTTTTTGGTTAGGGTCAATAGCATTAAGTAAACTGGTAAGACGTTCCCTACTTTCCGTATCAATAATTTGCTGTATAGAAGTAGCGATCGCCTCTTGAGTTTGATTTTGTTTTTCCCATCTTTCCCATTCTCCTTGAATAGTTTTTAATGCTCGTAAACGACGATTAGCTTTTGCTTGTTTTAACTCATCAGTTTCTGTATCTACCTGATTTTTAATAGTTTGGAAACGTTCATCAAAACAACGTTCAAATATTTCTCCTGTACCACTGCTAATTTCTTTAACAAGCATTTGATATACTTGTTCTTTGGAACGAATTTTACCTTGAAGAGTAATTTCTATAATCTGGTCAATAAGATTTAGATAGCGTTCTTGCCAAGAAATAGATTTTGTCATTTCAGTTATCAGTTATCATCCTATATAGGTTGCAATATTTTATCGTAGGGGTTTGGTTTCCAAACCGAGCGTGAAAATGGGATTGATATAACTAAACCTCTACAGTTTTTTTTCACCAATCATTGACAATTACCATAATTATCTTAATCATTAAAGTCAAGGAATAAGGAAGAAGTAATAAGGCACTTAATTGAGGAGTTTTATACCATTTTGAAAAAGTAATTTTTTACTTATAAACTGTGAAAAAATTACTATTATCAAGAACAAAAGTTACTAAATATCCAGCATTCAATCCAGAAAAAAATATTTAAAAATATCAAATCCAACTATAGCAGAGTTTTTGGTAATTGGTATTAGTCAACATCTCCATAGTATTTATTAATTATTTAACCGATCTGCAGTAGCTTACTAACCAATTAAGATTAATATAGCGTTTCTCAGCCTAATGAGGTACACATATCTTTATTTGTATTCTATTCCCTCTTAAGTGTTAAGTGTTAAGTGTTCCCTAAAACCAAGGAATGCGCGTACCTCACGCTTCTTGGGAATTGCTATACCAATTTTATGTGATATAGAATCCGGTTATATAATATATGTTTATAATTACTTCAAGCCTTCAATCTCCCCTACTCCCCTACTCCCCTATTCCCCTACTCCCCACCCCCAACTATACAATAACTATTCAACCGGACATGATATAAGGCTGCACATAATTCTGAATTCATTAACTTGCCTGTCTTTAATCTACAACCAATTTTGATTAAAATTTTATTCCAAGCTAAGACCCATTTAAACAGGGTATTAGCAAACTAGCGAAGAAACTCTCAAACCCCCCCCTATCTCCCTATCCCCCCATCTCCCTATCAGCTACAATAAGCAATTTAGATG
>NZ_JAAHGT010000444.1 GCF_010672385.1 Okeania sp. SIO2F4 | reverse complement strand
TATAAAATATTTGCCATAGCATCTATACTATAGTATTTAATACATCTTTCTCTAGCCTTAATTCCTTGGCTATTTGCTGCTGTTAAATCATTAAATATTAATTCAATTTGTGCTGCTATTTGTTCGGGAGAACTAGGTTCAACCAAATAACCAGTATCGCCTACAATTTCTGGAATATCCCCCACTTTTGTGGCTATAATTGGTTTAGCCATTGCCATTCCATCGGTTAATTTTAATGGAAATTGCGCTTTAGCTTCGGGAGTATCTCTTTGAGGAACTACTACTATATGAGCAGCAGCTACAATTTCTGGCATAACTGTAGGTGGATATTTAGGCATTGAAATTATCCAACGTCCCCATTTTTCTTTTAATTGACGGTCATAATCATCATAAGGACTACCACCCACAATTACCAATCTTAAATCTGGCTGATTTAGATTTTCCAGGGCTATTAAAACATCTTCTACTCCTTTATAAGGTCGGGGCGCTCCTGGAAACATTAATATTCTATAATTACTCAAGTCATAACGAGTTCTACTTACCTCTGGATCGTATTTATTTGGGTCAAATAAAGTTGTGTCTTTACCATTTGGCAGATATACACCACCAAAGCGTTTTTTGAGAAATTGATTGTGTAGAGTCACCCGGTCTGCTTTGGAGACAAAACCTTCTATCCATTTTAAATAGAAGGGATCGTCTGGTTGTCGTAAAGATCCTTCTGGCTTTAGAATATCTCTAGCTAATTGTTTAATACTCGGATGATATTTCCAATTATCTCCTCCATGCCAACTTAACTCCCAATCATCAATATCTAAAAATACTGGGCGACTGGTCTGTATTTTTTTGATTAGAGCTAAACCAAGACTACTTGGTTTAAGTTTATAAGCATAAATAATATCTCCACTAATTTTGTCTAATAGCTCTTTAGCAGAAAGTAAAAATCCCGGATAATATTTATTGCTAACAACAGGGATAATGGATAGTTCAGTCTGACTAATATTTATAGGAGAATTTGCATCAACAAAACCTAATATTTCTACATCACATCCAATCTTTTTTAGAGCTTGAGATAATAAAAAGGGACGGACTGCTCCTCCCCATCTACCTGCTCCACTGCTAGATAAGTCGCTAGCTATTATGGAAATCTTTACCAAATCTGCAAGCCTCCAAATTGTAGGTTAGTCCAAAAACTTTTAACCATCTAAAGTAGGGAGAGAACTCCTTTCCGCTTCGTGATCAAACTACGTTTCGCACTAAGCGATCGCCAGTCAAATTTGCCTAATACTTTTTTAATTTAACCATAAATCTACTCAATGTTAACCTAGTTACGCAGTAAAATTAGATATTTCAAATCTTCTGATGTATCCTGAATGGTACTGGCTAACTACAGTAATTCTTAACTGTGAGTTAGGTAATAAAATTTTTTATATTTTAGGGAATAGGGATACAGGTAGTAGACTCACACATTTTAAATGGTGCAATAAATTTTTAGGAAAAGTCTGAATTTATCAGATATTAAATCATTTTTATAATGTAAGGTTTTAGCTGTATCAGTCCAGTAGAAACAGAAAATAATAAAAATAATTAATAATTTGACCTCAAAAAGGTTGAGCAACACTCTCTACAGCACTAAATATTTATATAGTTTATATAGCAATCCTAATTTCAGTTGTAATATTTTGGTGGTAGTTAGGAGTCAGTAGTAAGCTAGGGTAGCCGTCGAATTGGCGATATACATAATTTCAAAGGTTTTCAGTTCAAATTAACTATTATAAAAATCTTCACAACCAATGCGCGGATTGCTATAGTATTTTTAATTAAATCTGGAACACTTGCTTAGGCTGCAACACTTGATTTAAAGAGTTGACAAAATTCTCTCCATCCCATTCTTATTCTATATTATCTTATCTACTTATCTATTTGAGTCACTCGCCAACTGAGTTTCATATTTACCCAGAAGTTCCAGAAACTAGCAGTAGCAATAGCCATTAACTTAGCCAGATATTCATTAATGCCAAAAAGATTAAATAATAAGTTCACAATTAGTAAATTAAAAATCAAACCAGTCAGGCAAATTAAATTAAATTTTAATAACCTTTTAACCCTTTTGAGCCAACCACGTTGGGAACTGGAGATATCTCCAAAAGTCCATAGGTCATTCCACAGAAAATTATTGATAATTCCTGCTTCTGCAGATAACATAGCACTGCCAGTTAAGCCCAAACCCACAACTTCACGCAATAAATAAAATATTGCTATATCTACAGATACACCGCTAAAGCCAACTATAACAAATCGGATAAATCTACCAATCTGTCATTTAGCAAATCTTAAAATTAGCAAGTGTTGTAAATATTCTATATATTGTTTCCAGGTAACCTTGCTTTCTCCTCCTAAACGTTCTTGGAAAACATAGCCCACTTCTGCCACCCACCGAATATTGCCTCGACATAAAACTTCAATCAGGATTTTGTAGCCCACTGGACTTAGGATTTCGCCAGCGATCGCTGACCGATGGACCATAAAATACCCACTCATAGGGTCAGAGACTCGCCCTACTACTCCTGGTAAAATAACTAATCCCAAAAGTTGAGCCCCACGGGACAAAAATCTTCTAACTATACTCCAGTCACTGACACCTCCTTCTCCAACATGACGACTAGCTACTGCTAAATCAGCACCTTTTTCTATTTCTGCTAATAGTTTTAAGAGAGTTTCTAAGGGATGTTGTAAGTCAGCATCAATAACTCCTAATACTTCTCCTTTTGCTACTTGCCAACCACGAACTACTGCTGTAGAAAGTCCTCTTTCTTTTTTTCTACACATTACCCGAAGTTGGGGGTATTTTTGTGTCATATTCTGAGCTACCTGCCAGGTTAAGTCCGGGCTATTATCATCTACTATAATTAATTCATAGGCGTTAGGGATTTGAGTATCTAATAGTTGAGTTAGTCTTTGGATCAGTGTTGGAATATTTTGACTTTCTTTGTATGTAGGAATTACCAGAGAAAGTTTAATTTCTATGGTACTTAATTTTCTGGTATTTTCTGTTATTGCAGTAACCTTTAACAAACCAGTTGGGACTATTATTAATGAATTTTCTTGAGTTGTTATCATTAATTTATTCTCTTTTGTATATCTGGTTTTTGTTATATTTTATTTGCGTAAAATAAACGCATTAATTACTGTTTTTATCTCATTTTTTAAACTTTTAAACCGCAAAATTCAATATTTTTTCTGTGACAATTTAGTTTGATACAGCCAGTTCAATATTAAAATTTATTATAATTAATTATTTTGGCAGATAATTTTCCCTAGTTAAATAATGATTATGTAATTTAATTTTGCTTTGATATATTGCATATATTAAGAGCAAAATCAAATCTATTAATTTTATTTTCCAATAAATTTAACTCTGCTATGAGCTTGACTAATTATCATCAATCAAATTAATTTTACCCATTTGAATAAAATCAAATATCTGATTAATTTGATGTCGCTCTTCATCAGTTATTTTTTTTCCAGATAAAATTGAGGAAGTAAGCTGTAGGTATTCCCGACGACTGAGTTTACCTGATGTCATAATTCGGTTTACCATTTGATTAATCGTCACCTTTGGTTGATTTTGCTCACTCCATAACATAATTTCTGATCTACTATCTATTTATAATTTGTTGATTTGGCATTTTATATTGCATCATACAGCTTTAAAAGTAGCATCGAATAAAATACTATATACCTTTATTGGCTAACTACGTTAATTTAATAGTTAAGAGGGTAAAGAAAAGATCCCTGAATAAAAATATTTGTAGATGAGGCATTAATTTAGTTTTTATGGAGATTTATCGACTGCCAGCACTTTCAGACAACTATATTTTCTTACTACATGACCCAAATCAAAATATTGCGGCTGTAGTTGACCCCGCCGAAGTCAAACCAGTGCTGGAGAAACTGGAATTATTGGGGGCTGAGTTGGTGACTATTTTCAATACTCACCATCACCACGACCATGTAGGTGCCAATCAAAAGTTAATCCAAAAGTTTCCCAAATTAACAGTTTATGGTGGAGTTGAGGACCGAGGTAGAATTCCTGGACAACAGGTATTTTTACAAGAAGGCGATCGTGTCCATTTTGCCCAGCGAGTGGGAGAGGTTTTATTTGTGCCTGGTCATACAAGTGGCCATATTGCTTATTATTTTCCTCCTTTAGTTGCTGGGGAAATAGGGGAGTTATTTTGTGGCGATACTTTGTTTGCAGGAGGTTGTGGTCGCTTATTTGAAGGGACACCAGTCCAAATGGTAGAGTCTTTGAGTAAGTTACGTAATTTACCTGAAAATACACGAATATGGTGTGCCCATGAATACACTTTGAAAAATTTACAGTTTGCTATGACTGTCGATCGGGAAAATCCTGATTTACAAGCTCGTTTTGCTGAAGTTAAGGAAGCACGCAGTCGTAATGAAGCGACTGTACCATCCATGATTGGTGTAGAAAAACGTACAAATCCTTTTCTGCGCTGGGAGCAACCTGCTCTACAATTAGCAGTTCAAAGTCAAGATCCTGTACAGACTTTTGCCCATCTGCGAGGAAAGAAGGATCGATTTTAACTTAACGTTCCAGGCAATTCTACATAGAGTAAGAAATTGGTCACGTTGCGTTTCAGTTTTTTAGGGTTAACAGGAGTTCGATGTTTTTGTGGCCTAAAAAGGGCAAAGGAAATAGGTCAATAGGCGAAAAATCACTTAAACCTAGATATATGAAAAGGATGGCCTATTCTTCAATAATTAATAATTAACAATTAATAATTAATAATTTAGGACTTACGCACCATACCATATATAGCTTCATAAACTATAACTTTATCGTTTTTACACTCTATATATAGTACATTTGCGTAAGTCCTGTAATTACCTATTCTGTAATAGAAGGATTGACTAAAAGGATTTTTTTCTCCATGAATGGAGAGGCTTTATACCTGAATTTTTCGGTAAAATATTGCTACAGTTATGATACCGGGAACAGGGAACAGATAACAGGGAACAGATAACAGAGAATAGTAAAAAAAACATAACAAAAAAGAGGAAAAAAGGTTTAATTTTTATGATTTATGGAATTTATAATTTTTCATTGTCAGAATAAATCACAAATATAAGATGTAACTGCCTATGCATGAATTTGCTATAATATCTAACTGCTGACTGCTGACTGCTGACTCCTGATTTCGTTAACCTGACTTTTTAAATTTATGAAGGCTAAGAAAATGAAATTTAGGATATTTGTTTTTTTTATGCCTGCAAACTGAGATGCTGCAAAGCTTCAATTGTGACTTTAGTCAAAAGTCACAAAAATTATTGTGAGCAATAGCATTTTTTGTACCTTAAGTATGTATAAATGAATAAGGTTTTATTGAGAATACAATAGTATCAGGTAAGTGGTTTTAGCTGAGAAATCCTTATTCCTGTTGTTTTCAAATCTCAATAGCTTATTTTCAAACATTTATTAAGCAAAATGTTAAAAATTGTAAAGAGTGTTAAGATTAAACTAGAATAAGAAACTAATTTAGAAAAATGCTAAACCCCAAACTGCCAGAACCAGACTTACTTAAAGCGGTACTGCAACCCTTGTTAGAGGATTTCGAGTATTGGTTTGAGCGTTCCCGCCAGTTATTGGAGAGAGAAGAAATTACTTTTCTTAGTACCAGTGAGCAATTCGACTTACTTAATAGGGTGAAGCAAGCTCAACAGGAAGTGAATACAGCACAAACTCTTTTTCAAGCAACTGGAGGTCAAGTTGGGGTAGAAACTACAGTGCTTTTGCCTTGGCATCAGCTACTAACTGAATGTTGGCAAGTTGCAATGCGGTTTCGCAAAGAGCAATCTAGATAGAATGTACAATCACAATCAAAGTTAGTCTCAACCTAGGTTTATATCCTAAATTAAGAAACAGATTGAGTTAACTTCTGAGTAGGAAACAGTTTTGAAGTTGATAATTGTTAATTTATAGTGACAACACTACCTGCTCTGGAAATGATGATGACATATCTAAATAAGATAATTTCTGCTTATAAAACTTATCCAGAGTGAAAGTGATAAAACTAGAAAAACTGTTTAATTTTTTTAAAATTTGCTGAGTGGCGATTTAGCCTTGAGGAGAATACCATGTTACATCTGCTTTATATCCTAGCCTTCACTACTATTGCTGTTTTGGCTGTTCGTAATTTAATCCGTAGTCTCTTAACTGTTGGACTTGAATCTCAATCTTTGCCCTCAAATCGAGGGTTGTCCAGTCGTGACTCCTATTCTCAGTCTCGTAGAATTCCACATCCAGAACTATTAGATGAATCTGGGAATTTTATTGATGAGCCTTTGTTAGTGATGCGCTCTGTTAATGTACAAGAAGCTCGTGAACAGTTGGATGCTATTTATAATTCTGAGGTTGGTTCAACTGGTGAAACTAAAGATGAAAAAAAGTAAATAGATAATTACCATAAAATTAATAAAATGTCAAAAATTTGCTATTGGTTTGTTCCAAAAAAACTGATAACCAATAGCAAGTTATTTTTATACTTTGAAAAACCAGTAGTTTAAAGATAGTAATTAGAGCTTGCTGAAAAAGTATTTTGCTGATGGGGGGCAATGTGGAATAAGCCATCGGCAAAAGTTTTACAGTTAATTTTTCGGGGTTGCTGAGTGGTAATGATTTTTAGATTGAGTTTAAGTATCAACGCAAAACATAAGTTTTTCAATTTCACCGAATAATTAATAATTAATAATTAATAATTAAATAATTCGCGCCTTGAAGCCTCCCCTTGGATAGGGGAAAAAGCGGTCGATTGGATATGGCTAGGTCTCCTCGCTAGCCTCCAATCGACCAAGAGAAAAGAAAATATTCCTTATATTCAATTCCGTAACGGTTTTAAGCAGAGGTAATTATCAATTATCAATTAATGAACTTCAGCTACTTACCATTACATTTCAGCAACGCCAATTTTTATCCATTTTTCCCAGTTATATGAGGAAAAAAATTCAGGTTTTTGACCTAGATTTAGTCCTACATCTTGCACTTTTTTCAAGCTAATTCAGCACTTAAATCTCTGAGATATATGGGTTTCAGATTGATTCAGCAAGCCCTAATAAAAACAAGAAAGCTCTTAAAAAGAACTTTTGTATTTTGACACTCCACGCGACTTTAGTCGCGTTGATTCCCTTATGTTGTTAAAACAGGCGATCGATCGGCCTGTTTTAACTTCTCATCAGTTGAGGGACTGTCATCGACCCCTACCTAAGAATCATCTATATCCATATCTAATCAGTGAGATTATTCTCTCCCCAAGCGTTTGCTCTATTCCAAGAGCTTGTTCCCGTAGGGTATACGGTACAGTTCAAACCTAAAAAAAATTGGTTCTCTGGTACTTGTTGCGAGCGAGTTTTTCCATGCATAAGCATTTCTATGCATGCGCCCCATAACTCTAGTTTTCAAGGTGCGTCTACTGATTAATTAGCCAGGTTTTTAGAGTAGTTGAAGAGCTTTCCACTCTTCCTACCGTAACACACGCGTCCCCCTTTTAGGGCTATCCATTACCCATAAGTCTTATAAGTATTGCAGAGTGGGGAGTGTGGGAGGTGTGGTCCTTGTGGGGAGATAG
>NZ_JAAHGT010000443.1 GCF_010672385.1 Okeania sp. SIO2F4 | reverse complement strand
CTCCAGATTTTGTAGCAGAAACTCAAACTCCTGACGTCTTATTTCAAGCGCATTCAGTACCTCTAGGACTCCAATTTTATGATGCTGAAACTTTCCCAGAAGAATATCACAATGGAGCATTTGTGGCATTTCGAGGTGGTTTCGGTCGCCAGGAACCTACAGGTTCTAAAATAGTATTTGTACCCTTTGATGAAAATGGAAATGCAACAGGAGTATATCAAGATTTTTTAACAGGTTTCTTAGACGTTTCCGCACAACCTGAAACTACTTGGGCTAATCCCGTTGGTTTACAAGTATTACCAGATGGTAGTTTGTTGTTTACCGACCAAGGAAACAATCGAATTTATCGGATACAGTTTCCTGAAAATGAAACGATAGAAGGTACTAATGACAATGACAATTTTCAGAGTGGAGAAGGTGACGATGAACTTTTTGGTAGAAGAGGTAGCGATCGCCTCACTGGTAACGGTGGCGACGATACATTAATTGGTGGCGTTGGTCGAGACACTCTCAATGGTGGTAGGGATGATGATACTGTTAATGGGGGTCCCGATCGGGATAAATTATTTGGTAAATCTGGTAATGACTTGTTGCTCGGTCGCTCCGGTAACGATATCTTGTTAGGAGGTGAAGGTGAGGATACTCTAGAAGGAGGTATTGGTCGCGACAGACTTAACGGTGGAGCAGGTAACGACCAACTCACAGGAGGTGGTAGTATTGACCGCTTTATCTTTAACACTAATCAGGAATTTCAGACAGAGGATGTAGGTATAGATGCAATTACCGATTTTTCCCAAACACAGGGAGATATTATTCTCTTAGACCTAACAACTTTCACGGCGATCGACAGCGAGTCGGGAACAGGTTTCAGCATCAACAATGAATTTGATACTGTGACTAATGACCAAGAAGCTGGAACTTCTGAAGCAGTCATTGTTTATAATAGTGAAAATGGTAATTTGTTCTATAACCCCAATGTTAATCAAACTGGTTTTGGCGATGGAGGTCAATTTGCCACTTTGACAAATATTCCATTGTTAGAAGCAGAAGATTTTGTTCTTAGAAGTTAGAACTTATGTATACACAACCTGGCAGGGACGTTGCATGCAACGTCCCTACATTGCGGTTAATTAATGTTACTTGATATAACATCATGCATGAAAAAAGAATATTACGAATAATAAGCACTATTAAAAGATTTGATCGGAAATTTGTACTTGACGAAAAAGATAAGTTACGACACAAAAAAAATGTATCAAACCTATTCATTCTGACTCCTGACTCCTGAGGAATTACTCCTAATAAACACCCTAGATATTTGTAGCCACTTATCAAACTGGTATAACACCCATGCTACCGGATTTGATATGACTTGCTATAAGCAGAAGAAAAATATCGCTTCCGTAACCAGAGAGTTACAGCTAAAGTTACCATAAGTGGAGGAAAAGCTACATAATTCACTGCTTGCCAACTAAAGCTGTGTAGCAACCGTCCTGATGAAAAAGTAGCAAGTGTCACAAAACCAAACATAATAAAGTCTTGTATAGCTTGTGTTTTAGCCTTTTCGGCGGGGGTATAAGCTTCAGTCAAAAAAGTTGTCGAACCAACAAACATAAAGTTCCATCCAATTCCAAGCATCAGCAAAGCTACTGTAAAATTTGTAATACTATTTCCCTGTAAATTAATAACTATGCACAGCAAATTCAACATTACACCCCAAAGTATGATATTTATCCTCCCAAACTTGGCAATCATAAATCCAGTCACAAAGGAAGGTGCAAACATACCTAAAACGTGCCACTGTATCACAGAAGCGGCAGCTTCAAATGAGTGAGAGTAAGCAACCATTGCTAATGGTGTCGCACTCATCACTAGGATCATTACTCCGTAACCGCATACACTATTCAACACAGCTATAATAAATACTGGCTGTTGCACGATCGCTGTTAATGGTCGGCCAGTTTCTTGACGTTCGGCTTTAGATGAGAGGGGAATATCTATCCAAAGCAGCAAGAATGCTGCTATTAACTGCAACCCAATAATCGAGACTAAAGAACCAGCAAATGTAACCGAAGTAAACCAGTCCTTTGACCAAGTTGCTAATCCTGGTCCTAAGAATGCAGCAATTACCCCACCCCCTACAACCAAAGAAACAGCCTGATGACGAAATCCATCAGTTGCTGCATCAATAGCAGCAAAACGATAGAACCCAGCAAATCCATTGAAGACACCAAACAGAAGGATAGCTAGACAAAAGAGTGAAAAACTTGTAGAAAAAATAGCATAGACTCCCAAAGCAGATCCTACCATGCCAATCAACACTCCAACTATAAAGCCAAACTGTCGTCCCCACTGCTTCATTAACAGCGAAGCGGGAATTGTTGTACTCATAGTTCCTAGCATTAACAGTGCTAGGGGAAGGGTTGCTAAAGATTTGTCTGCAGCTAGGGATTGACCAATTAATCCTGCAATAGTACCTAGGATTGTAATTCCAGTCATTGCTAGTGCCTGACATAACACAAGTAACAGAACGTTCTTCTTTGCTCGATTCATAGGAATATGTAGGTAGCTAGATTTCGTATTTTAATATTTTGAGATAGATAATACCGTTTTATGGAAATCAAAAGTTAAAAGTTAAAAGTCATACCAAATCTTAAAAGTTTGGCTACATATATTTTCTTTTAAACTATAACGTTATAGTTTTGATATTTTGCCATAGTTTGGAAACTAAATTCTTAAAAGTTCTTTTGGTTCTCCTTTTTATTAAGCTTGGGTTAAATCCTCGACAACTGCCTCTTTTCCTGGAGTATGCTCCGCAAACAGAGGAACTTTCCTTTCAGCATCGGATGGTTTGGGAGTTTTTGATAATTACTATACCCAAGTCCGAAGCGACTGGAACGGAGTGGAAGGAAGCAATCTCCTAAACCCTTGAGATTGCTTCTTATCGTCGCAATGACTACTTGTCAACTCATAAAAACATCTCTCCAAACCTCTCTCCTGCTTTTGAGAGAGGCTTTGAAACCCCCATTCCCTTGTAGGGAAGGGGGGCAGGGGGGTTAGCTTTTTAGGATTCATTGGTTCCATGCAGCACTTCTCAAACAGCTTCTAAGGGTATGGTTTTACCAAACTTCTGCTGAATTTGAGCCATCAGACCCATGGCAACAACCGAATTGATTAATTATCAATTATCCATTATTCATTGGTAATCTATGTCTTAACTATCTAGAGTTCCTTTTTCAATTATAGCACTACGCATTTAGGGCGCGGAAATTGGTAAATCCCGTTTGTGGAGGATTTCGGCAACGACAACTCACTTAGAGATTACTTTTAACTTGCGCGTAGCGCTATAAGCTATGCTTTTTCGGAGCATCACCTAGGAAATACTTATAGCAAGGAACCAATCTAGAACTTAATGTTTGATTGAAATTTATTTTTTTTCTGAGTCACAAGCAAACTCAGACCGAAAATCCCAAGTCCTACTAATGAGTTTGGTTCTCGTACTGATTTGTAGCTAACGTTGTCTCCTTCTGTAAATTTCTCGAAACCTCCTGTGTCTAAGTTGCGACTCCACAAAGACCAAGCTCCAGGTTCTCCAGACTTCACTGCCTCATCTCCACCATCAATCAGAAGTACATAATTCTCACTTTCTTGAGATTGACCTTGATACTCTATTCCTGAGAATTCTCCATTGAAAAAAACAGCATTTGTTAGCCCTGTTTTAGTAAAAGAAAATGTTTCCAAGGAATCTGTCAAAGTAAGATTCACATCAAACTCATTCACGGCAAACTTTTCCACATCCACAGAATTGTCTGGTTCAGCCTCAAAACTTACCGAACCAGATCCAAGAATATTGTCCAAATTATCAATCAGAGGGAAATTGAAGTTGAAAGAGGCAGCATGAACAGGAGTCTGAGAAACTATAGCCAATAAAGTTGTACTAGCGATGGCTACTGTGCATTTTCTGAAGATTTTGTTAGTCATTATTTTACTTTCTCTAAACATTTGTTGATTTAAGTGATTTGATGAATCTAGCTTTCTGGAATGAAAAAAGACAAAATGAATCTTTCAAGCAAAGAAACCTCTGAGTAACTATGCTCACGACGCTCATTTTTGATAAGTTTATATTCTTAGGTATTAGGCAGTTCTATCTAGCGGTTAACAACTCGACCAGGAACCCCGACAACTGTGCAATTAACAGAAACATCTCGTATAATAACTGCATTAGCACCAATACACACATTGTTGTCGATTTTGATATTACCTAAAACCTTTGCTCCTGCTCCGACAATAACATTTTTCCCCAGGGTGGGGTGGCGTTTCCCCTTCTCTTTACCGGTTCCACCAAGAGTAACACCTTGATAAAGTAGAACATACTCTCCCACTTGGGCTGTTTCACCGATGACTACACCCATACCATGGTCAATAAAGGCACCCTTACCAATTTGAGCAGCAGGGTGAATTTCAACCCCAGTTAAGAAACGACCCCAATGGCAAATTAAGCGAGGAATCAATGGAATTCTTAAATTATAGAGACAGTGAGCTATCCGATAACACATCAAGGCATGAAATCCTGGGTAACATAACAATACCTCAAACCAGTTTTTCGCTGCCGGGTCACGTTCAAAAATAATCTGGAAGTCAGCTAAGATCGACTTTAGAGATTCAACCAACTTCATCTGACGTGCCAAGAAGAAAGAACTATCAGGTTCTGAACCTACCAAATTCTTCTTACTTCTGGTGTCATTAGGGATTAGTTCCCCAATTAAAGACATTTTACTGTCTCCTTTTTACTGTTATTTATCTGTTCTGCAAGTTGGTATTTCTGAGATACAAGAGCTTATGCAAAAATTAGGTTGTGTTATAACGGTTGTGGTTTTGACTGTCTAGTTCACCCATCTGGTATCAAATCTGGTTGAATACTTATTAGACCTCTGGTGGAAAAGAGGTCGGAGGGATTAGTAGGGACGCCCTTATGCAACGTCCCTACAAAGTAGGGGGAAAGAATTGATAATTCTTTCCCCCTGTTCCCTGTTCCCAGTTAAGTGTTCCCTCTTTTCTGGAGATGTCTATATATTGTTTTAGCTTCGGTATTGACTCATTTACTAATCTTGACGAGTTATTTTGGCCTGCCATCAATGATAATGGACAAGTTGTTTTTATTGCTAGGGGTGCTGACGACCAAACAGGAATCTATACCAATATAATTGACACTCCACGGACTAAAGTCGCGTCGATTCGTGACTAGGACCTTTCTATCGGGTTAAAACCACGATTTCCACATTGCTCGAAACAACCACATTGCCAGTACCGTACCGTAGTACGTATACAGCAGCAGTACGGGCGATTCGCATAGATGCCCCTACTCCCTCTTTTCCACCAGAGGTCTAATTAATTTGCTGGCAATCGATCGCTTGTGCTATAATAAAATGCAACTTTCTATAGCGAAGACATTCAAGCAGCTTTAGCCTTTGCTGCTGAGATCAAATGAGCTGGCTTAGGAGTGATATAATTCTCACGTCAGTAGGCGCTTTAGTGCAGCTTGGCATCAGCGAACGGCAGTTGACCTCTACAACAAAAATAAAAATAATTTATTCTAAAAATTAATAAATTCTATACTAATTATTTAGAACTTATGATACCATGAAATTGCATTTATGCAATTTCATGGTATGAAATTTTGAGGGCTTAAAAATTTTTATTGACTATAAAATCAATATTTTGATAAATTTTTGGAGTTTATTTAATTTTTCATACCTAATAAGTATAAATGGAGAAAATGAGCGAACATGGAAATTAACGGAACTAATGACAGCGAATCCTTGATTGGTGGAGTAGAAAATGACTCTATTCAAGGTTTCGGTGGCAATGACAGTTTATTCGGCGGTGCAGGAAATGATAGTTTAGTTGGTGGAATTGGTGACGATATCTTCAATGGTGGTGCAGGAGCAGATACTATTGTCTATGAAAGAGAGTCTGTGCCTTTTTCTGCTACTGTAGCTACTAATACCATAGTTGATTTTGAACAAGGAGTAGACCGGATTAATGTTCGCTCTCTTGGTATTAGTGATTTTCAGACTTTACTGGGAGTTATTAGTAACAATACTGCTGGAGATGCGGTGATCGGCACTGTCTTAAACGGTGAGACGACTAATTTAGTTATTCAAGGAATTAGTACATCACAACTAACGGCACAAGATTTTATTTTTGATGATAGTGGCAGTGATGATGAGGTCGATGGGACAAGTGGTGCCGACCAATTATTTGGCGGTACGGGAAATGATTCAATTCAAGGATTCGATGGCAATGATGAATTATTCGGGGGTGCAGGAAATGATAGTTTAACTGGTGGATTTGGTAACGATAACTTAAATGGTGGTGCAGGAGCAGATGTTTTTGTTTATGAAAGATTGAGTGATGTGTTTAGCTCTAGTACTACTCGTACTCATACCATAGTTGATTTTGAACAAGGAGTTGACCAGATTAATGTTCGCGCCCTTGCTATTAGTGATTTTCAGTCTCTGCTGGAAGTTATTAGTAATAATACTGCTGGGGATGCGGTTATAAGTAGTGTCTTAGGGAGTGATACAACAAATTTAGTTATTCAAGGAGTGACAAGAGAACAACTAACTGCACAAGATTTTCTCTTTGATGAGAGTAACTCTAATGATGAGATTACTGGGGGATCTCGCAACGACCAATTGTTTGGTGGTGGGGGAAATGATTCAATTCAAGGTTTCGATGGCAATGACAGTTTATTTGGCGGTGCTGGAAATGATAGTTTAACTGGTGGATTTGGTAACGATTTATTAAATGGTGGTGCAGGAGCAGATATTTTTGTCTATCGAAGATTCAGCGATGTGTTTAGTACGAGTAGTACTATTACTAATACCATAGTTGATTTTGAACAAGGAGTTGACCAGATTAATGTTCGCGCCCTTGGTATTAATGATTTTCAGACTCTGCTGGAAGTTATTAGTAATAATGATACTGGGGATGCTGCGGTTATCAGCAGTGTCTTAGCGGGTGATAGGACTAATTTAATTATTGAAGGAGTGACAAAAGAACAACTAACTGCACAAGATTTTCTCTTTGATGAGAGTAACTCTAATGATGCGGTTGAAGGGACAAGTCGCAGCGACCAATTATTTGGCGGTCTGGGAAATGATGCCATTCAAGGATTTGATGGCAATGACAGTTTATTTGGCGGTGTAGGAAATGATAGTTTAGTTGGTGGTGCAGGAGCAGATGTCTTTTTCTATGAAACAGAGACTGCATTAGGTGCTAATACTTTTACCAATACCATAGGTGATTTTGAACAAGGAGTCGATCAGATTGATGTTAGCGGTGCGGGTATCAGTGATTTTCAGGTATTACTGGGACTTACTAATAACAATGCTAATGGGGATGCAGTTCTCAGCACTACCTCCGAGGATGATACGACTAATTTAATTATTCGAGGAGTGACTAAAGAGCAACTAACAGCAGAAGATTTTATCTTAGGTGAAGTTCCAGAGCCAACAGAGCCACCAACTCCCACAGAACCACCAACTCCCACAGAACCACCAGCACCTACAGAACCACCAACTCCCACACAACCACCAGCACCTACAGAACCACCAGCACCTACAGAACCACCAACTCCCACACAACCA
>NZ_JAAHGT010000442.1 GCF_010672385.1 Okeania sp. SIO2F4 | reverse complement strand
ACAACACGGACACAACCAAATAGCTTGGCTAATCGGTATTTTTGTCCCGGTGTTGGATATATGCGATACTTAAATCTAGCTTTCATAATTCCTATTTGAACTAACAGTATGATAACATATTTATAGATTTTTGTTTTGTTATCTAACTCTCCCCACACATATACACAATTTTCTAGACTTTCTGGTATGTAAACAATACCAGATTCATCAAAAACCCAGGGGATATCGGTTGCAAAGAAAGTACAGCCTCCTCCTTGACTAATACGCTGAATATAAAAGAATCCAATTCTAGTATCTTCTTGGCATAAATCAGGATTATTTACACAATTCATTAAAGCAGGTTCAGATAATCGTAATCTAATTATATCTGTATAAACTGCTAAGAAAATGTAACAAAAAACTAATATTGGTACACCTGTTATTTTGATTAAAGTTTTTACCTGAGAATATTGCAGTTTATGTTTGTCAAGAAAGTATCCTAACATTCTCGCAATTTGTAAAAGCCAATAAACTCCAACAATTAAACAACCAATTATAGCAATTAAATATAGAAAAATAATCGCTAAAAACTCAAATAAAGACCTAGAATATACTATGATTTGCCATCTCATAGCTAGAGGTACAATTAGGCAAAAGAATAGTAAAATTATTTCCCAATAGTTTTTGATTAATCTAAAGTTAAAGGTAAAATATCCCACTGTAGTTTAGTTTATTAGACATCTCCAGAAAATAAATAAAGCCTTTTTTTTACCTTTGTAGGGATATTGCATACAACCTCCCTAAACTCTTGTTCATCTCTATTTATATTAGTTTCTTCTAAAGTAATTCAAGGATTTGAAAATCATCAATAGATGCTGTTCTCAATTTACCTTTCTTATTTGCCTGCCAAACTTTACCACTATCGACCTCTAAACAAGTCAACCAACCCTCATCATAAATTCTAGTATCAATACAAATAGCATGACCGATATTGACAGGTTTGCCACTTTTTTGACTGGTGTGACCGCAAACCATTGTTTTTCCAGAAAAGTGAGGCAAAGGGTTATTGAATCTTTCCCAGAAAAGGTTGTACTCTGATTGCTCATTCAAAGACAGATGAGGAGCAGCATTTGCATGAACAAAAAAATGTTCGTCTGACTCCCACCAGTCTACACAGACATTTTCAATAAAATGCCAGTGTTCGTCTGGAATCCTTTTTCGTTGAGATTTACCAGACTTAGAATAAGAAGCTAAAGTTTCCTTACCACCTGATTGATGCCAACGAGCTTTATCTTCCGCACAATGACGAGACCTCAGCATCATCAATTCATGGTTACCACGCAAAGCTAGAAGTTGCCCAGTTTCATGTAGTGCAATTAATCTATTAATGACTCCTTGAGAATCTGGACCTCTATCTACATAGTCACCCAGGGTAACAATAACATCCTCTAACCGTGGTTTGACTGCTGCAATCAAGGTATCAAATGCTATTGAATGACCGTGAATATCTCCGATGGCAAGAATACGCATAAGATAGGGAATAGGGAATAGGGAATAGGGAATAGGGAATAGGGAATAGGGAATAGACATCTCCAATAATCTACCTGAAACTACCAGGACTTAGGCAAAGATACTATATATAGAGTTCAAAAACTATAACGTTATAGTTTTTCACACTATATATGTGGTCTCTGCGTAAGTCCTAATTACTATAAAAAGGTTGTTAAATCTTAATTTCTGGAGAAGTCTAATAGGGAACAGGGAAAATAGGTGGTGGTGCATAGTAATGGTAGAGAGAGTGTGGGAAGTGTAGGAGGTGTGGGGAGTGTGGGAAGAAATTAAAAAAAAATATATATCTTCACCATTACTATGCAGGAATACCGAAAAATAAAATCTGCACTTAAATTTTCTCGCATTGCTAAATCTACCTAACTTCTGGCTCCTTAATCCTATTATTAGTTATGTACTACCACAGGTGTTCCTACGGATGCCCAGTCAAATAACCATTTCGCATGATTGACTGCTACATTTGTACAACCATGACTAACTGGAGTACCGAACATATTATGCCAGTAAGCACCATGAATAGCCATTCCTCCATCGTAATACATAGTATAGGGAACGTCGGGTACATCGTAACCTGGTCCGGTCATTCTAGTGGTGCGATATTTTGTGTATACTCTAAAAGTGCCTAACCGGGTAGGGGTTGATGCTTTACCTGTAGAAACTATGACTGCATAAACCGCTTTATTTCCTTCCCAAGCGATTAATCTTTGGGTAGATAAATCGATTGAAATCCAACGTTCGTCTGATTGTTGCAACTCTAACATTCTTGTGGCAATTACATTTTCCCATTGAGTAGCTTTAGCTGGTATTGACCAGGAGAAAAAAGTTGTAATAGTTAGTGCTGCACTGGCGAATATTTTAACTATTTGATACCAATTTTTAGAATTATAGGACTTAGGTAAACCAACCGAGAAACCGAGGTTTTTCTCCTGATTATTGTCTTGTAAATTATGATTTTTTTTTGAGAAAACCAGTTGCTCAGAAAATGCATGGCTAAGTAAATTTTTCATATTTATACCTCTCTTCAAGAAGAAAATTTATGCTCTAATTTTGCTGATTTATGCCACTACAAAAAACTGTTAGGACATTAATAAAATTAAGTAAGCATCTAGCTATTAGCTGTCGGCTGTCAGCTCTCAGGAATAAAACCACACCTTAGTACCAAGCGTCAAATAAAGAATGCTATAAATTTATCTTGATTAGAGATGCTTAAAAAAAGCTGCTATAATTCATTTTAGACCGCTATATATAGCATTATCATTTTTCCCTTTTTTTTCAATATTTCCTCCTTTTCTTACCGAATAATTAATAATTATTAATTAAATAATTCAGGTTATAGCTGATTTATAGAGTAAATATTAAGAGGCTGAGTTCCTTACTATACCTCTATTTGGGGAATTATTATTTCAAAAAATCAAGACCGCTGAAAACTATATGAAATAAGAGTTTTAGCAAAGAAATAATATTTCCTTATATTCAATTCCCGTACGGTTTTAACCTTCTTGTAATTATCCATTATCCATTAATGAATTCTTTCTTTCTTTAGCTAATAGCTGAAAGCTGACGGCTGAATGCTTACAAAATTAAAATCAATTATTTCCCCCTGCTCCCTACTCCCTACTGCCTATTCCCTTATTTTCTGAAAGTTGTTTAACTATAACTTGAGCTTGTTGAGCGATCGCTTCCCAATCTTCAGCAATTATTAATTTTTTAGGAAATAGTTTTCCTGATAAACCTACAGCAATTGCACCTGCGTTAATAAATTCTTTAGCATTTTCTAAGGTTACTCCGCCAGTAGGAATCAAGGGAATATCTCCTAAAGGTCCTTGCAAACTTTTAATATAATTTGCACCTCCAACTGCCGAAATTGGATAGATTTTAACACAACTAGCTCCTGCTTGCCAAGCAGTAACTATTTCTGTGGGAGAAAGAGCGCCGGGAATTATAGGCACACCTGCTATTTTTGCTGTTTGAATCATAACAGGATTAGTATGTGGGGTAAAGACAAATTGGCAACCAATTTTAAGTGCTTTTTGTAACTCTTCTAGGGTTAATAATGTACCTGTGCCAATAGTACAAGTTGGTAATTCGGAGCGGAGCAAAGTAATTAATTCTGCTGCTTGATGAGTATTCCAAGTAATTTCAATTATCCGGATACCTCCAGCAGCAACAGCTTTTGCCATTTGCCTAGCCAGCTCCATTTTTGAGGTGCGGATAACAGCAATTACTCGATTTTTGCGTAATGTGTTTAACCAATTTTCTTGAGTCATAAAGCTAAGAAGGAAGAAGGAAGAAGTAATAAGTAAGAAGTAAGAAGGAAGAAGTAAGAAGGTAAATATATCTTTTCTTAAAATATTCTGGCAAAAGATAATTTATTTTTCATAGTACAACTAAGTTACTCCTTCTTAAAACAAGGAATAAAGTAAATATACAGCATATTCCAGATTAATGTCGTACAATTGAGGGAATGAATATTTTTTCCCTGTTCCCTACTCCCTAAAACCAGAAATATATTTACTTCCAGAGAGTAGGAAACTGCTGTATTATAATACAGATTAATATTCTTACTCTTTTTATTCGTAATCATTCAGCTATTAGCGGTCAGCTCTCAGCTTTTTAATGAACCATGTAGCTCAATAGACTATTAAGGTTAACTGATAGACTTTTAGAGTAACTTTTAATTCTTTGAAATACTCCAATTGCTTTCTCCTCTTTTAAAGGTAATGAAGCTGATAACTGTTTCGCTGCGCGACATGAAAAGCGCAGCTCCTCCGGAGGATGCAAGAGGCTAGCTGACTGCTGAATACTTACTTTTATTCAGTAACTTTAATGCAAGTAAAATATAATGACTATAAATAAAATTATGCAGCCAATAATTACCCTTGAATATTACATAGCTAATCCTATAGATGGTGTGGAATGGGTAGATGGAGAAATGATGAAAAAACATCCTATTGAGTGTGCAGATAAAAATTTATTAGAAAAATATACTATGACTGCAATAACTCGTCGAATTCAATCAAAACTTAACTATTATTGGCGAAATTATATGATGTCTAGCGGTCAGGAAAGAGAAGTTTATGTAGAAGCATCTTGTCGTACTATTGAGCGAGTTAGAGTTCCTGATATCTCCTATATTACTCCTGAATTACTAGACAAATACGGATAATTTTCTGTATTGCCTGTTAGTTTTACATTAGTTGCTGAAGTAGTTTCACCTACCGATATAGCCGATCATTTATTTGCTAAAGCAAAAGAGTATTTAGAATCTGGTTGTCAGGAAGTTTTGCTATTATTTCCGGAGAGTTATTGGGTTTTAGTAATTACTGGAAATCAGACTTATTTGTTTAAGTCAGGGGATTCAGCAAAAACACAAATAGTATTATCTGGATTTACTGTAGGAGTTGATGAATTAATGGCTTGAATGTAAGCATTCAGGTATCAGCTTAAGTTAAAACTATATAACTATCTAATTATTACTTTGGTAAAATTGTCATTGCGAGGGGAGTTTAGCCAGCTTAAATCAAAAGCACAAAACCCCCCGAAGCAATCTCATCCTTTTTTCACCATGATAAAATTGTAAGGATTTAGCTGTCAGTTATCCGGTATCAGCTTAAGTTAAAACTATATAACTATCTAATTATTACTCTGGTAAAATTGTCATTGCGAGGGGAGTTTAGCCAGCTTAAATATTGTGGCAAAAGCACAAAACTCCCCGAAGCAATCTCATCCTTTTTTCACCATGATAAAATTGTAAGGATTTAGCTTTCAGTTATCAGCTATCAGCTTAAGTTAAAACTATATAACTATCTAATTATTACTCTGGTAAAATTGTCATTGCGAGGGGAGTTTAGCCAGCTTAAATATTGTGGCAAAAGCACAAAACTCCCCGAAGCAATCTCATCCTTTTTTCACCCTAATAAAATTGTCATTGTGAGATGAACAATATTTAGTAAGGGAGCAAGATATTCCCACTGCTATTACCATTGACAAAAATTCGATATATAGTTTAAATGCTGAACAGCTTATACTACCATTACAATGCACCACAAATTTGTTAGAAAATTCTAATTTTCCATTTTTCCCCAAATAGCTAATCCTCCTCCTCTACCTCTAGCAGCAATAAATTTTTCTTGAATTAAAAAATAGGCAAAAAATGCTTGCTTTCCCACACTTTCCGTAGCAAATTTATCTTCACTTTCTTTACCACCTCGAATATATCCAGAATATAGTTTTATTCCGAATAATTTGACTGTAATTTTGGTAAAATCAAAAGCCAGAATATTTTTTTTGTCTATAAACTTTGTCGGTCCGCAAAGAGATAATTTTAAACCAGAAAATTCCACAGTATTTTCTACCATGCCGATTTCTAATTGTTGAGGGATTTCAGAATTATCGGCACGGGAAAAATAGGAGAGCGTAATTTTAACCAAATTAGGAAGATAACGTCCTGATCCTAAGACAATACCCGCTCTTTTTCTAGTTTTTTTCGTACCAGTAATAAAACATAATTGCCAATTCCCTGATAATTGCTCAATTTTATAGATTTGCTTTTCCTTTTTTGACTGTTTTTCAATTTCAATAAGTGCTGAAACAACAGAATCAGGAGATGGTTTATTAGCATAATTTTTGACAACTGAATTAGCTGCTGTTTCTATTGTGAATAAATTTTCCATGATATTATTCAAACTATAAATTAATTAATTAAGGATTATCAAATTAGTTGGCACTTCTTAACAACTTCTCTAGCATTAGCCCAAATAGTTAGGACAGGATTGTTGGTAATACATGACAAAATTAGAATTTTGTTAAAACTGCTCAAAAGCCTGTTATTGTTTGCTATAAATTTTTTCATATAGGTTGAAACCGAATTTTTACAATGACTAAAACAAATATTGGTTTTTTGACAGTGACTTTTTTTAGTTTAGGTCTAGTAACTGCTAATTCAGCAGAAGCAATTACTTTTAACTTAAGCTGGACTGGCCAAACTTTAGGCTATCAATTAAAAGGAAGTTTTAGCTATGATGAAAATCAAGTTAACGATGATGGAATTGTTAGCAAAGAAGATTTAACTTCCTTTGATATTGCTTTTATCGATCCCGATGGTAATATTTTCAAGGAATTTCTTGATAATCATTTAACCTCCTCTGATTTTAACTTCAATTTTGATACTAATACTAAGCAAATTAGGCAAACCGGAGCCTCGAATCAACCAGATGGCATTAGTATTGGTGGTGAGAAAGGAACAGGAGTTAATTTCTTTTCCAGTCCCAATCCGATGGCTAACCTATTCCCCGATGAGGAGCCTAGTCCCCATGTACATTTAACCGACTGGGGTAATGAGTTTCCTGATTTACCCAAAGGGTTTACTAGAGGGGCTGTACCTCACCTGGATATTGCCTTTTTTACTCGCACAACGGCTGAAGTTCTAGATGCTCCTAATGCAGGTGATGAGCAGGGACAGCTTTTGATGGCTACTCCAGTCCCAGAATCTAATGGAATTTGGGGGTTAGGAGTGTTCGGTTTAGGAAGTGCAGTCTTAAGCCTCAAGCGCCAACTGAAATAGTCTAAATCTATATAAGAAAATATGGTAGCAATAACTGCTTGCTACCATATTATCAGTACTCAAGCTTTTTAACCACTAGCAGAACTACCCGCCTCCCTACCCCCAGACGTAGATTGCAAAGATATTCGCAAGTTAGCTGCCTGTCGCCGGATAAATGCTTTGACAGTAGCGATCGCCAATAACCAACAAACAAAGCACAACAATGATCCACTTGACATACTCCCGACGCTGCACTTGCGTGACAGGGCGGGATTCTTCAGCCAGAGAAACCCTGACCGCTGCGCGCGTGTGAGGTGATGTCCTCCCCCTGTGTTTATAACAATTAAATTCTATAATAGTGACTGTATTTGTAATTGTCAAATGTGGGTTGTGAATAGATAGAGATTTAAACGCCAGTATAAGCATGAGAGAGCGAGTGCTAATTGGTGAGGTCTCCATTTCCTGCGGAAAGGCTTCGCCAACAGAATATAAGACGCACTCAAGAAATGCGGTCGGGCAAGACCCGTCAATGCCTGTGGATGAGTAACCGCCAACGGCCTTAGGGACGCCCTT
>NZ_JAAHGT010000441.1 GCF_010672385.1 Okeania sp. SIO2F4 | reverse complement strand
AAACCCAAACATCGCGATTAGTTTTTACTCCATTGCTAAATAATTTAAAAATAGTATCGGTTACTTCTCCCTTTGCAGCTTTAGTTTCCTTAGTTCCCATTGGGATAAAAGTTTCAAATTCAGCTTGCAATCCTGCCGTTAACCAGGTATTTTTTTTATCCGGTTTAATTTCTTCCCAGTCAACTCCACCTAAATGCTGACATTTTTCCAAATAAGCATATTTTTCCTCTTTCCGCCAAAACTCATCTACAACTGCATGGTAAATTTGACATTGAGATTTTTTACCTTCCTTCTTTTTAATCAACAGGTTAATACTCACTCCAACCTGAATCCCAAAAACATTATGAGTCGTTCCCGATAACTTGGGATTAGTTCGTACATTACCCCCCAAATCTAAAACATAAATCGCGTCAAAATCTTGGGCTAAATGTTGTCGCATCCCATCAAAAGCAATATTATCAATAAAGCTGCTATTAGTTACTAAAGCGACTATTCCCTCATCTTTAATTCTATCCGCAGCCCAACGAAAAGCTTTTACATAAGGGTCTGAAAGAGAAACTTTATTCGTCGCTTTTGAGTCTTTAGAATAAGTCTGAGCTACCCGTCTATCTACCTCTTCATACTTCCGATTTTTATTATTATCATTCTCATTTTGTTGCCACGCATTATAAGGAGGATTACCAATAACCACAAAAATCTCTGAATCTTGCTGTCGTTGCACTCGTTGAGTATTTTCGGGAGTAAATAAATCTAACTGTAACGCCTCTTGAACAGAAAAAGTATCCACTAAACAAATACCTTCAAACGGCTCATATTTTCTCGTTGCTTCTAGATATTCATGCTCAATATTCATCGCAGCAATATAATAAGGTAACAACATCACCTCATTACAGTGCAACTCATCCTTATATTTATCAGGTAAAGCAGTTTTCCTAATTTCCCGCATTACCCGCATCAGAAAATTACCTGTTCCCACAAACGGATCGAGAATATGTACCCCTTTATGACTGAGAGATTTCTTAAACTCTTTTTTCAGAATCTCATCAACACTTTTTACCATAAAATCAACAATAGATTGAGGAGTATAAACAATCCCATGAGTATCAGCAACCTTAACAGCAAACCCTTGAAAAAACTTCTCATAAACCGTGTTTAAAAAATGCTGTTTCTCGCTATAGTCCTTAATAGTTTTAGCCGCTTCTTCTAATGCTAAATAAAAATAATCTACCTCCTCCAAAAAATGATTACGACTAAAAGACTTCGAGGTTAAAGCATTAATAACTTTCTCAATTTCCACCGCAATAATATTCCGCCGAGTAAAATCTGGATTATCAAAAATCTGGCGGAAAATTCGTTCCGTTAATAAATGTTGAATCAGCATTTCTTCCACCGCAGCATCAGAAATATTCGGATTAATCGACTGACGGCAAATATTACTAAATCCATCAAACGCAGCAATAAACTTTTTATTAGTTTTGCGTTGACTCTGAATTAACTCAACTAATTTTTCCCCTAAATTATGAACTCTTTCCCCAAATTCTGTAGCTGCTTTTTCCCAATTTTCTATCTGGGGCGGGCGATATTCAAAAAATAACTTGAGACTTTCTACCAGAGCTTCCGGTTTAGTAATTTCTCCATCAAAAACCTGTTTTCCCCCTTGCCAAATAATCACCCGTTCAGGAGACTGAAAAATAATATTATCTTTCGGATAACCTTTAGCAAATTTATTTTTTACTTCTTTAGCTAAATCATCCTCAGAATCTTTCGCTTCCCAGATACCATGTTTGAGAGTATCATCTCTAACTAATAACCCATCAACTCGGATTAGTTTTTTCTTAGTTAATTGAATGCTATTTTCTTGTACCAACGTCCAATTAAACTGTTGACAACAAGCAGTTAGTAAGTCCGCAAAAGCAACTTTTACCGCCCCTTCATTAATAGCTCCCAACTGTTGAAACTTTTTTAAACTTTGGTAATATAATTTGATAGGTTTGTGAGTAGGTTTAAGGTTAAGAATAGCCATTTTAGTTATTAATTATCAGTTGTAGGTTGGGTTGAGGTACGAAACCCAACAAAGCTTTATTTTTGTTGGGTTTCACTGTCGTTCTACAAGGGCCTACATTTTTAGATAAAACTGCTTTTTGAGTAGGTTTGAGGTTGAGAATAACCATTTCAGTTATCAGCCTTTTCAGTGAACAGTTATTAATTATCAGTTATCAGGCGTAGGTTGGGTTGAGGTACGTTTACGGAGCATTTCCAACGGAAAAACCCAACAACAATAAAGTGCGTGTTGGGTTTCACTGTCGTTCTACCCAACCTACATTTTTATTTAGATAAAACTGGTTTGTGAGTAGGTTTGAGGTTGAGAATAGCCATTTCAGTTATCAGTTATCAGTTATCAGTTATCAGTCAATACAGTTCAGTTCTTTCGATCCCCCCTAACCCCCATTTAACAAAAAGCGCAGCATCCTCTGGCTTCCCCCTTCCCAAGGGGGACCGGAGGGGGATCAAGGGGGGGACTTCCAGTGCCCCTTTTTAAGGGGGACCGGAGGGGGATCATAAATGTACTTCATAACTGTGGGAATTGCTATATAATTTCTTGCTTTAATATTTTAATCAATCAAAACAAAATATGAAATAAACAATTTCATTCCCTATTCCCTATTCCCTATTCCCTGACTTATGCAAGAAGTCTAAGGAAAAATGGGATTTGGAAACCAAACCCCTACAGTTTTTTTCACAAATAATTTAGGATTGCTATAGCACTATGACTATAGTTTTTAACGACCCTAAGTAATGTCAAAAAATTAACTAGCTATTAGCTTTTAGCATTCAGCTATCAGCTTTTTGAGTTTGGGTTTAAATACCCGGTTTATAGAAACCGGAAAGTTGAGGAGGGGACTGTTACCCCTCCTCAACGTTTACTGCTGATTGCTGACCGCTGACCGCTGACCGCTTTTTAAGCTAATCCCACCAATTTTGAACTTAATTCCCACAGTTTAATTGCCTTATCATCATCACTTGCTTCATCAGAAACCTCTTGTACAAAAGACTGACGATCTTTCTTTTGGCGATTTCCCCAACTCCAATACATTCCAGACTCCTTATACTCAGGATCTTTAACCAGAGCAGCAACCCTTTCTCCAGCCAAATCTTGAGAAACATATCCTCCAGTAATATTCTTTTGGAACAGTGGGAAAATTTTCTGGAATAAAGGAAAATGATTTCTAAATAGAGGTGTATCTGCTACACATCCGGGATACAGAGAACTAAAAACAATCCCCGTTGACTCGTGATAACGCCGATGTAACTCCCGCATAGTCAAAACATTGCAAAGTTTACTATCTTTGTAAGCTTTACCAGACTTAAACTTCTTACCATTAATCATCGTAACAGGAGCTTTGAAACCCTGTTCAAAACCTTGCAAATCTCCTAAATCTGGAGGTGCTGGAATTGGAATTTTTCCTCCCAACTCTTTCGGGTTAGCTGTTACAGTTCCCAAAATCACCAACCTTTTATCCGTAGCAGGAGACTGCTTCAAATCTTCTAACATAATGTTACATAGAAGAAAATGTCCCAGATGATTTGTAGCAACACTTAGTTCATAACCATCTACACTCCGCTTAGGTTCTTTTAACAATGGCAAATATACCGCAGCATTGCAGACCAAAGCTTCCAGAGACCTACCACTTTCTCTAAAAGTATTGACAAACCTTTTTACACCATCTAAACTGGCCAAATCTAGGTGCATAACAGTGTAGCTATCTTTTGCCATACCTACTTCTTGAGCAGCTTTTTCCGCTTTTGAGAGGTCTCGACAAGCCATCACAACATACCATTGACCTGTTTTAGCTAGAGCTTTGGCAGCGTGTAAACCTACCCCTGACGATGCACCCGTAATTACTACTGTTGATTTATGATTTTGTTCCATTCCCAATGAAATTTTGTAAAATTCGATTGACTAATTGGATAATTTTACAACAGTCTTGACCAAATCAAAAGTCAAGTATGAATTACTAAAATAAATTTATTTTACAGACTTACCTAAAGAAACCCAGTTGCTAGGAGAAATTGTGGTTTTAACAATAGATATTTAGGAAAAAAATCAGGTTTCTAGGTTCCCGTAATTAAGTCATCTAAAGTCAATCCTTAAAAAGTAAAAAAAGCTGTAATTTTCAATACAAATTATCAAATTAGATTTTAATTATAGCATTAATGGGGATAATTGTCTGATTGTAAAGTTTAATCACAAGACTCAAGTGTTTTTACCCTGCTGATGATAGTTTTGAGAATGTAAATTAACTAAGACAGGAGTAAGTTATGGCAATCTTTAAGGATGACCATGAGCACGAACACCAACACATCTACGGTGGTGTCCTAGCAAACGGTGATAAGTGGTTTGGTGAAGGTTTTGAGAGCAGAAAAATTAAGGAAGGAACTTATATCGTAAAATTTATTCCTCCTTTTGCAGGTTTACCAGCACCAGTTTGTACTATTTCTGGAAATGAGTGGATGACATTTAATATGTCAGTCGCCACCGTTCAAATTACTCCAGAATACTTTATCTGCATTACTTCATCACCTATCCAGCCGATTGATTGTGCTTTTACATTTATTGCTTTTGGTGACGCTGCATAAATAAGAGTCTTAACGCTCGCCAAAAATGTTAACAGCATATTAACCTTTGCTGTATTTAAAATTTAGTATAATTAAATATAGCCCCAGACTTTTAGTTTGAGGGCTTTTTTCCTATTTTACTATATACTTGGAAGCTGTTTGAGAAGTGTTATATGAAACCGATGAATCCGCGCAAACCTAACCCCCCTCCCCTACAATAGAACGGGGATTTCAAAGCCTCTCTCCTCGTAGGAGAGAGGTTTGGAGAGAGGTTTTTATGAGTTTACAAACAGTTTCTTAGGATAAGATTTTAATTTCTGTTTTTATTCCCTTTGATATCAAATCCTGTAAAAAAGCATAGAAACCGGGTTTGTGTTAAATGCTACGCTGTAATAACATTAACCTCTAACAAACCCGGTTTCTTATAACACTTCCATTACAATCGGATTTGATATGATAAATATATCAAACCTTGAAACCTTATCGAAATACTAAGCAGAAAACCTAAAAACACCAAATAATATAAAACAATGAAACGAAGAAAACTAATTAACCATATTGCAACTGCTGCAAGTGTCGCAGCTTTAGCCGCTTGTAGTCAAACTACCACTGAAACTACCTCTACCGATAGCTTGCCCTCTGTCAAATGGAGAATGACCACAAGTTGGCCTCGCTCCTTAGAGACAGTTTTTGGTGGAGCACAAACAGTATGCGATCGCGTCGCAGCTATGACTAATGGCAGATTTACCATTACTCCTTATCAAGCTGGTGAAATAGTCGGAGGTTTAGATGTTCTGGATGCTGTCCAACAAGGTACCGTACAATGTGGCCATACTGCTAGTTACTATTATGTTGGTAAAAACCCAGCCCTTGCCTTTGGGACTGCTGTCCCCTTTGGCTTAACTGCTCAACAACAAAATGCTTGGTATTATCATGGTGGGGGTTTAGAAATAATGCACAAGCTTTACTCGGACTTTAATATTATTAGTTTTCCTGCTGGTAATAGTGGGACGCAGATGGGAGGCTGGTTTAAACGAGAAATAAACACGGTTAGCGATTTAAATGGTTTAAGTATGCGCATCCCTGGTTTTGGTGGGGAGGTAATGAAAAAATTAGGTGTAAATGCTCAAGTATTGCCTGGTGGTGAAATTTATCTAGCTTTGGAGCGAGGTGCTCTTGATGCTGCGGAGTGGGTAGGTCCTTATGATGACAAGAAATTAGGTTTAGATAAAGCTGCAAAATATTATTATTATCCTGGTTGGTGGGAACCTGGTCCGACTTTTGAGGTGCAAGTTAATCTGGATGAATGGAATAAGTTGCCAAAAGAATATCAGGAAACTTTTAAAAGTGCTGCATATCAAGCAAATATAAGTATGCTCGCCCAATATGATGCTTTAAACGGAGCAGCATTGGCAGAATTGATAGCAGGTGGTACAGAGTTACGCCCCTACAGTCAAGAAATTTTACAAGCAGCACAGAAAGCAGCTTTTGAATTTTACGAAGAGAAAGCTAATCAGGATGCAACTTTTAAAGAAGTCTACGAACAGTGGAAAAAGTTCCGAGAACAGATTTATCAATGGAATGCTATTAATGAATTGAGTTTTGCTCAGTTTGCTTTCAATAATTCCGTAAAGTGAATTCAGAAGTTTGAAGTCAGAATTCTGAATTTAGAATTCTGAATTCGCACAACGGAAGTAGTGAATCGAAAATTTTTTCATCCTTTTTCAGTCAGAAGTAAAGACTTCGTAGTAGGGCTTTAGCCCTAAGTTATAGATAGGGCTAAAGCCCTACTACAAACAACAACTTCGCTATTCCCTGTTCCCTGCAATAACACATAAATAAATAAATAATGAAACGTCGAAACCTAATTAATTATGCTACTGTTGCTGGTACAAGTGCTGTTGCTTTACCTGCATTGAGTCAAACCGAACCCCAACAGATAAAATGGAGAATGACCACGAGTTGGCCGAAATCTCTCGATACTTTGTTTGGTGGAGCACAGAGGATTTGCGATCGCGTCGCAGCTTTGACCAATGGCAGATTTACTATTACTCCTTATCAAGCTGGTGAAATAGTCGGAGGGTTGGAAGTTTTAGATGCTGTACAACAAGGAACCGTACAATGTGGTCATAATCCTAGTTATTACTACAAAGGCAAAAATCCTGCCCTAGTATTTGCTACTGCTGTTCCCTTTGGTTTTACTGCCCAACAACAGAATGCGTGGCTATATCATGGAGGGGGTCTAGAAGCTATACAAAAAGTTTATGCTGATTTTAACGTGATTAATTTCCCTGCGGGTAATACAGGTGCGCAAATGGGTGGTTGGTTTAGAGAGGAAATTAATACTTTAGCTGACCTCAATGGTTTAAAAATGCGTATTCCTGGTTTGGGAGGGGATGTGATGAGCAAGTTGGGAGTAAATGTTCAGGTGTTACCTGGTGGCGAAGTTTATTTAGCTTTAGAAAGAGGAGCTATTGATGCTGCTGAATGGACTGGACCTTATGATGATGAGAAGTTGGGTTTATATAAGGCAGCAAAATACTATTATTATCCTGGTTGGTGGGAACCTGGTCCGACTATAGATGTATTGGTTAATTTAGATGCTTGGAACAAGTTGCCAACAGAATATCAGGAAATTTTTCAGACTGCTGCTTATGAAACTAATTTGAATATGTTAGCTCAATATGATTTTTTGAATGGTGAAGCTTTGCCAAGATTGATGGAAAAAGGTGTTCAGTTGAGGGCTTTTAGCCCAGAAATTATGGAAGCTTCTCAGAAAGCTGCTTTTGAAATTTACGAAGAAAATGCTAGTAAAGATACGAGTTTTAAGGAGGTTTATCAACAGTGGAAAAAATTTAGAGAGCAAGTTTTTAATTGGAATAAAGTTAATGAGTTAAGTTTTGCTCAGTTTTCGTTCAATAACCCAAAGTGAATTGAGAATTGAGAATTGAGAATTGAGAATTGAGAATTCGCACAACATAATTACTATAGCCTGCGTCCGCAGCGACTGGAACGGAGTGGAAGGAAGCAATCTCAGGGGTGCGCCGAGATTGCTTCCTATCAA
>NZ_JAAHGT010000440.1 GCF_010672385.1 Okeania sp. SIO2F4 | reverse complement strand
TGATGGGTAGGGAAAATTTTCCAACTATTGCTCTATACGCATGGGGTAATTTCATTTTCTGAAGCGCCGGCGAGATGGAGGTGAATAGTGGAATTTTCCAACTATTACCTATAGAGCAATAGTAATTTCATTTTCTGAAGCTCCTGCGAGATGGAGGTGGGTAGTGGAATTTTCCGACTATTGCGTATAGAGCAATAGTAATTTCATTTTCTCAAGCACCTGCGAGATGGAGGTGGGTAGTGGAATTTTCCGACTATTGCGTATAGAGCAATAATCAAATCATTTGCGTATAGAGCAATAGTAATTTCATTTTCTCAAGCGCCTGCGAGATGTAGGTGGGTAGTGGAATTTTCCAACTATTACCTATAGAGCAATAGTAATTTCATTTTCTCAAGCGCCTGCGAGATGTAGGTGGGTAGTGGAATTTTCCGACTATTGCGTATAGAGCAATAGTAATTTCATTTTCTCAAGCGCCTGCGAGATGGAGGTGAATAGTGGAATTTTCCAACTATTGCCTATAGAGCAATAGTAATTTCATTTTCTGAAGCGCCGGCGAGATGGAGGTGAATAGTGGAATTTTCCAACTATTGCCTATAGAGCAATAGTAATTTCATTTTCTGAAGCGCCGGCGAGATGGAGGTGAATAGTGGAATTTTCCGACTATTGCTCTATACGCATGGGGTAATTTCATTTTCTGAAGCGCACGAGGTGATGGGTAGGGAAAATTTTCCAACTATTGCTCTATACGCATGGGGTAATTTCATTTTCTGAAGCGCCGGCGAGATGGAGGTGAATAGTGGAATTTTCCAACTATTGCTCTATACGCATGGGGTAATTTCATTTTCTGAAGCACACGAGGTGATGGGTAGGGAAAATTTTCTACTATTGCTCTATACGCATGGGGTAATTTCATTTTCTGAAGCACACGCCGGATGTGGATGGATGGTGAAATTTTCCGACTATTACCCATAGAGTCATAATAATTTCATTTTCTGAAGCACCAAACGAAAGGAGATGAATAGTGAAAATTTTCTACCCCATGCGTATAGAGCAATAATAGTTTCATTTTCTGAAGCACCAAACGAAAGGAGATGAATAGTGAAAATTTCCTTCTATACCGAAAACTCACTTAGAGATTACTTTTAACTTTTGAGTTGCGTGTAACGCTATACTTCTGCAAGATTATAATTTAGTAACAAACAATTTAGCAGAATCTTAGTAATATGGAAAAAGTTGAAATAGCAGATCAACAACCTCAAAAACTAGCAGCAACTACTGGATTTTTAGACCAAGTAGCAATCGAAAATGAAACTGTTTGTTTAAGTGGATGGGTTCTCTCTTGTGAGTCTGAACCTGTAACTAATTTTAAGGTTTTATTTGGCAGTAAAAAATTAACAGGATTTGCATTAACTCAAGGTCTTCCTAGTCCTGGGGTAAAAAAAGCTCATCCAAATATTTCTGCTGCTAATAATGCTCGATTTATTATTCGGTTGCCGATGAATAAACAGCAGCAACAAGAATTTAAGGATGCTCTGATTATTTTAATTCCTTTGGTAGAAAATCGTGCAGGAGAACCTCTGTTAAATGCTGTTACTCCTGCTTTATCTTCTTTAGTAAAAACATCAGAAGAAAATAATTTGCCAACTACTACTCCGCAGATAGATTTGATTTCTGTTCATGTGCCAAAAGCTGCTGGAACTGCTTTTAGACAGGTTTTATTACAGGTTTATGGAACTCAAGGGGTTCTGACGGATAAAACTAATATGTTTGAAGATAATATGCCAGCTAGTATTCATTGGCAGACTAAAGTTATTGAGGGTCATTTTCGTGCGGGTAAGTATGACAAATTATTTCCTAATGCTCGGAGAATTACATGGTTAAGAGAGCCGATCCATAGATTAATTTCTGATTATTGTTTTCGCCACATATCTAATCCTACGAAAGACTATCTTAATCAGGGAGGTTTGTTAAAGTTTGCTCAAGGTAATAGTAATTTGATGACTTATTGTGTGAATGGTAAGTCTCTAGATTATTTTGATTTTGTGGGAATTACGGAATATTTTGCTGAGGATTTACTGGAACTGAAAAATCTTTTGGGGTGGTCTGATTATGAGGTAATTTATCAAAACAGAAATCCGTATCCAGAATATGTTGAGTTTCAAAAGAAAGTTTTATCAGATAAAAGATTAATGGATGAATTAGCAGCAGCTAATAGTCAAGATATGGAACTTTATGCAGCAGCTCTAAGTTTACGAAAAACTCCTAGGAAAAAATTAAGTTTGAGAACTTTACCTCTAGAGCAACCCAAAACTGTGCCAACTGTAGGAAATTTGGAAGGAGTAGAAATTAAGAATCAACAGTTATATTTATCTGGTTGGGTAGCTTCGTTTGATTCTGGTCTTGTAGATGGTTTTGAAGTTACTGTGGCAGGTCAGAAGTTAACAAATTTTGAACAAATTTTTGGTCTCTCAAGTCCTGATGTTAAAGAAGCTTTTCCTTATTTAGACAGTGCTGAAGTTGCTCGTTTTCGTTTGGTAGTTCCTTTATATGAAATGCAAGTTGAACGGTTTCAAGATTCTGTTGTGGCTTTAGTTCCTTTTTTTCAGGGGCGTAAGGGTTTGCCGATGGTTAAGGTAATTCCTGCTGTTGATGGAGGTGATAAAATTGTTGATTATAAAGTTATTAATCGGGAGAATAATGTTGATTCTCATGTTATTTTGCCTGATGGAAAGTCTATATTGTTTCCACCAAAAACTTTGGTAAAAAGGGTTCACGGAGATTCTGAAATTAGTGAGTTTTTGGAGGCAGGTAGGCAAATAAGTAGAGATATTAAGGCGGCACTTCAGAAGGTTGGTAAGAGTTTTGATGAGTTTGAATCGGTATTGGATTTTGGTTGTGGTTGTGGACGGGTGATTATTTGGAATGGTTTAGAAAGTAATTCTACTTCCTTATACGGTACAGACATTGATACTGAAGCTATATCATGGTGTCAAAAAAATATTAAATTTGCTGAGTTTAATGTTAACCAAGCATTGCCACCTTTGCCTTATGAAGATAATCAATTTGATTTTATTTATCTCATTTCAGTATTTACTCATCTTAATGAGGAAATGCAGTTAAAATGGTTGCAAGAATTGGAAAGAATTACTAAACCAGGGGGTGTTGTACTGGTAACAACTCGCCGACTCAGAAGTCTTAAAGAAGCAATTGAACTGGCACCTAAATTAGTAGAAGTAGGATTAATATATATGCCATCTTCAGCATATAAAAATGTCTTTCCAGATTGGTATGGAATTACGCTTCAGACAGAAGAGTATGTCAGAAATAAGTGGGTTGATTTATTTGAAATAGTTGATTATTTTCCGGGGGGAATTAGAGGTAATCAAAATATAGTATTGCTCCGCAAAAATATGAAGCAAAACTTGTTTTTTTCTCCAGAAGCGATCGCTACTAAACGAGAAATGCTAAACCAATTTCCGCAGCAGCAAATGCCAGAAATTAAACTTGTTGCTGCAACTGGATATCTGGAACAAGTGGAATTTATAAATAAACATGAATTATCTATTAAAGGTTGGGTTGCTGATGCTAATTTGGGTTATTTGGAAAATTTCAAGGTTATTTTTGATGCTATGGAAATAGATGATTTTGAACTGAATACGGGTATTCCTAGTCCAGATGTCAAAAAATTACGTTCCAATCTTAATAATTCTGATAATGCTAGGTTCCATATCAAAATATCTTTTAATTCTGAACAAGTTTCACAATTGTCAAATTCTCAGATTGATTTAACTCCTATCTTTAAGGATGGTGAAGGTGGGGTTTTATCCAAGACTTCAGATAATTCTCAAAAAGCTACTTTTCCTGAAGCACCCATAGTTTCAGAACAACCAAAGTTTATTACACCAATTGAACCAATTAAAACAGCAGGTAAATCACTTAGTCAAAGTCAAAAGCTGAAAGTTGAAAATCAACAATATTCTGGGATTGACAAATCTATTAGTTCGATAGTGGTTGATTGTTTTGGTTATTTAGAGAAGGTAGAAATTTCTCATCAAAAATTAGTCATATCTGGTTGGGTAGGTTCGGATAATTTTGGTTCTGTAGAGGGTTTTAAAGTTTTTATTGGGGGTCAAAAATTTACTTCTTTTGCACAAGAATTAGGTTTACCTAGTTCAGATGTGGCAAAGGTTCGCCCTAAACTTAATAATGCTGAAAATTCTAGGTTTTGCCTGGAAATTTCTCTGTCTCAAACAGAACTGCAAAACTGTCAAAATTCTCTGATTGCCCTAACTCCAATATTTCAAGGTCAAGAGGGAAATATTCTGTTTCAATTATTTAAGCCTTCCCTGTCTATTCCTGATGATAAATATATAGATGGTGGAGCGAATAATTTTATTCGGAGAAGCTTTAAGTTTTTGGGCGATTTTATCCAAAGGGTAGGTGTTAAACGAACTGCTGAAGTTTTAGAAATTGGTTGTGGAATTGGGAATATTGCTTATGGTCTTTCTTATTATTTACAGTCTCCAGGGCGTTATGAAGGGTTGGATTTTTCGGAGGAGTTAATATCTTGGGCGCAGGAAAATATTACAACTGAAAAACCTCATTTCAATTTTCGGCAGATAGATTCAGATTTTCAATTTCTCTACGATGATAAAAGTTTTGATTTTGTCTTTATTGGTTCTAGGTTTACTCAGGTGGGTGGGAGTGAGATTCGTAATTATTTAGATGAGGTTTATCGAGTTTTAAAATCTGGTGGTCGTCTCTTGTTTAATTGTTTCTTGATTAACCATGAGTCGGAACAGTTAATTTCTGAAGGTAAAAGTTCTCAACCTCTTATTCATCGACTTCAAGAAGGTTTTACTAAAGATAAGAATGCACCAGAAAAAGGTATGGGTTTTCTGGAGTCTTTATTGTTGGAGTGGGTGAATAATTCTGGTTTTGATGTGGTCGGAAAATTCTATGGTTCTTGGTGTGGAAGAGTGGGTTGTAAAAGTTATCCAGATATGTTGATTATTGAGAAGGAAGAAGGCAGGAATTTAGAATTGAGAATTGAGAATTCAGAATTGATAAGTCAAAAAGAGGAAGTCAAATCTGAAAAGTCAGAATTTAATATTGAGAAGCAAAAAGGCAGGAATTTAGAATTGAGAATTGAGAATTCAGAATTGATAAGTCAAAAAGAGGAAGTCAAATCTGAGAAGTCAGAATTTAATATTGAGAAGCAAAAAGAAATAGGGAATAAAAAAGCAGTTTTTCTAGAGTCGTCTTTGGAAAAAGTTGATAGCGATCGCTCAGAGATTTTGCCGGAAAATTTACCATTGGAAACTACCGGGGAAATAATTTCTACAGCTACTTCTTCTATTTCTCCTTTACTAACAGAAATAATGGCTGATTTGGAAAAATCGCAAATAGAGATTCAAGAAATTCAAGCTGATTTGGAAAAATTCAAATCTAAAAAGACGAATACTTCAGCTAAAAGTTTATTTCTTGTCGAACCAGATACAAATTTGTCTGGGTTGGGAGAGCAAACTCCTACGAAAAAAAAAATTCTAACTAACCATATAGAAGTAGATACTCTTTTACCTGAGTGGGGAGATAAAAGTTCTACTAAACCAGTGGTAGAAGTTAATAATTTGTCTGGGTTGGGAGATAAAAGTTCTACTAAACCAGTGGTAGAAGTTAATAATTTGTCTGGGTTGGGAGATAAAAGTTCTACTAAACCAGTGGTAGAAGTTAATAATTTGTCTGGGTTGGGAGATAAAAGTTCTACTAAACCAGTGGTAGAAGTTAATAATTTGTCGGAGTTGGCAAACCAAACTCCTACTAAACCAGTGGTAGAAGTTAATAATTTGTCGGAGTTGGCAAACCAAACTCCTACTAAACCAGTGGTAGAAGTTAATAATTTGTCGGAGTTGGCAAACCAAATTTCTACACAACAAAAACAGGAATTATTGGGTTTATCGGGAGTAACGATTGAAAAGTTCTGGGAAATTATTAATCCAGTAATTTTAATGGAAGGAAGAAGGAAGAAGGAAGAAGGAAGAGGATATTTTTCTAACTTTTCTCTAGAAGGAAAAATAAATAGGGAAGAAAGAAGAAGAGATTTTTCTCAACCTTCTATGAGTATCCTAACTCCTACTTGGAATTCTTCTTTAGATTGGTTTGTGGAAACAGTGCTAAGTGTTCTTAACCAATCTATTCCTGACTGGGAATGGTGTATTGTTGATGATGGCTCGAAACAACCAGAAATTAGAAATGTTCTTGCAGGTTTAGCAGAAAAAGAATCAAGAATTAAAGTGCTATTTTCAGAAGATAATGGCGGTATTAGTGCTGCGACAAATAAAGCACTAAACATGGCTACAGGAGAATATATTTGTTTATTAGACCATGATGATACTCTCGCACCGACAGCTTTAGAAGATAGTTTGGATAAACTGGCGGCAGGATTTGATGTGGTTTATTCTGATGAAGATAAAATTGATTTTTCTGGCTTAAATTATATTCACCCATTCTTTAAACCTGACTGGTCGCCTGAATATTTTCGTGGTGTTATGTATGTCGGTCATTTATTATGTGTTCGTCGAGAAATAGCTTTAGTTGCTGGAGGTTTTAAAACTGAATTTGATGGGGTACAAGATTATGAGTTTATGTTACGAGTTTCCGAGCAAACTAATAAAATTGTTCATATTTCTAAGCATCTTTATCATTGGCGACAAGTTAAGGGAAGTATTTCGGGAGATGCTGATGCTAAAGCTGGTATTGAAGTAGTACAACAAGCTGCTGTTAATGCTCATTTGGAAAGAATTGGTTTGGCGGCAAAAGGCGAACCTGGTTTGGGTAGACATCGGGTAAATATTAATCCTTTGCCAAGAAATAATTACCCTTTGATTAGTTTGATTATTGCTACTCCTAATATTTCCGAAAGTCTCGGTCAATGGCTGGCAAATTTCTTGTCTGTTTCTACTTATCCTAAAAATGAAGTCATTTTAATTGGTGGTAATGGAACAGAGAATTTCATCGAAAATCCTGCTGTTAAGGTTTTAAGTTTATCGGGTAAGTTTAATTATTCTCGTGCTTATAATTTGGCGGCTAAAACTGCCCAAGGTGAATATTTTGTTTTTCTGAATACTAACTTAGAACCTGCTGTTGAAGATTGGCAAAGACATCTTTTATATTATGCAGAACAATCTGATATTGGTGCTGTCGGAGGATTTTTAGTTTTCCCTAATGGAACTGTTGAACACGCAGGTATTGTGTTAGGAAAATTGGGAAAAGTTAATTATGTGATGCGAGGTTTTCCTACTAATGATGATGGTTATGCAGGTTCTTTGGTTTGTGCAAGAGAGGTGTCTGCTGTTACTAGAGATTGTTTGATGGTGAGTCGGGAAAATTTTGAGTTGGTGGGTGGTTTTAATGAACATTTTTTCTCTGATTATCAGGATGTTGATTTGTGTTTGAAGTTGAGAAATAAAGGTAAGCGAATTTTATTTACTCCTCGTAGTGTTTTAATTAACCGTGAATCAGAAAAACATAGAGAGGGAAATTATAATGTGGTTGATTATATGTTGCTGTTAGACCAATGGCAAATTGATATGGATATGGGAGACCCATATTACAATCTTAATTTTGATATTCAACAGAATAATTATTCTGTAGTTGTGTAGCGATCGCTCTGTATAACTGAAGTCTGAAG
>NZ_JAAHGT010000044.1 GCF_010672385.1 Okeania sp. SIO2F4 | reverse complement strand
TAGCAAATGTGGATTTATCCCCTAAGCGGTAGATTTACTACAGAATCCAGGGTGTTTCAACCCCTGGAGATGTCAATTACAAACTATTCAACAATTTCTTTGCTGAAATCCTTTTTTTCTTACTTTTGACTTTTGACTTTTGACTTTTGACTTTCTTTTGTTTCCGGATATGAGTATCTATATTCAGATAAATAAAATGGTAGATGCACCCTGGTTTAGCCCTAGACTTTATGCCTAGGGTTTTTTTCATTTTTTAGAGTCTATAGTTTAGTTTGTTTCTTTCACTTCTGAAGGGAAAACATCTGGCAAAGGTCGCTTCAATAAATATAACCATGCTAAACCTATTAACCCCAACAAAATACCAGCTAAACTGACGAACTGGGCAATGCGTAATGGTCCTAACATTAAACTATCAGTCCGTAATCCCTCAATCCAAATCCTTCCACTACTATAAGCAGCCATATAAACCAGAAACAAACTTCCTACTCTAAGTCGAGGTCTACCCCGCAAATCTCTAAAAAAAAGAAATATTAATAATCCAAATACCATCAAGTTCCATAAAGACTCATATAGAAAAGTGGGATGGAAGTAATCAAAATTTACTAATTCCGGCGGACGACTTTCTGGAGGAATATATAACTTCCAGGGTAAATCAGTGGAACTGCCAAAAGCCTCAGAATTGAAAAAATTACCCCACCGCCCTATGGCTTGTCCTAAAATTAAAGAAGGAGCCACCAAATCTGCCAACTGCCAGAAAGAGATTTTATTGAGTCTGGCAAAAATCAAAGCAGCGATCGCCCCACCTATAATTGCTCCATGAATCGCAATTCCTCCTTTCCAAATAGCAATCATATCTATAGGATTTTGTTGATATTGTTGCCACTCAAACAAAACATAGTATAAACGCGCTCCAGGAATTGCAACTAATACTAACCAAACTACTAGATCGCCCAACAAATCAGGGTTAACATGACGAAGTTTAGCTAAGTATTGGGAAAGGGTAACTCCGATTAATACTGCAGTTGCGATTAAAAGTCCATACCAACGGATTGCCAAAGGCCCCAACTCGAAAATAATTGGGCCAGGAGAAGTAAATTGAAAGCCTAAAGGTAATAAGGTAATCTCTACTGTCATTTCAGTTATCAGCTATCAGTTATCAGTTAGCCTCCGAAGTCGGAGCGGCTCTCCATTCTTCGGGAAACCTCGCCATACCATCCTACTCCAAGCTCCGCAATTCAAATCGGCGATAGCCGTTTTGCTTAGCACAACGCGCGTTAACGCTGGGCGACATGAAAAACGTAGTTGTGCGCTAGCTAAACGACAGCTTTTTATTCCCTTGAAATGGGAGGCTTGATACCTCATTTCTTGGTCATTGATCTAGCATCAAAACTACTATCAATATTCCTTCCCAGTCAAAAGTATAAAAATTTGTATGAAATAGCCACATACAAAAATACATTATACCTGGGCATAGTATCTAAAAAATAACTTATTTAATCCTCAACTTTATAATTATTTATCAACAATAATATTAGTTTATCTTTCTGATAAGTAATCGGACATATATCAATAGCTCTGTGTTAATCAATGTAAAAATCATCCTAATTACTTAATTACTTTACCACAGAAGTGTTTAGTGTATTTACAATACTTTACATATATACCCAAAATTGTCTCAGAGTTTTTTCAGTGTGAATCAAGTTATTTGAAATAAATTTTACAGCACTAATTTCCACTACAACCGTAGAGAATACCTTTTATTTTTTTCAGTTTGACATAATATTCAGCAATCTCAAGATTTAATCTTTTTTTTAGAAATCAATTCTTATTATAAAATTAAGAAATTAGAAATAATAACCAATATGTCTATATGTTGATTAAGATTGAAGAATGTAAATTTAATTTTCCGGTAGTGAAGAAATATATGGAACTATTGCAAGAACAAATTATTGCTTTGACTAAAAAAGTTGAAGTAATACACACCATTATTGAGCAACTCAATGACAAGGTATCAAATTACATAATTGTTGAGAAAGCAAATAAATATCAAGCTATAGAAACTGATTCTAATCTGCAACAGGCAAATGAATTTAAAGAAAAATATAATTTTTTTGACCCAGAGTTAGAACACAAGGATGTGCTAGTAGATGATAATCATTTAAATAAGAGTAGTCAAAATATTGATAGCGAATTAACATCAGAAATTCAAATTCAACGACTAACAGCTCAGTTAACAGCAGCTTATAATCGAATTGCTGCTTTAGAAGAACAATTACTCTCAAAAAGAATTAAATCTTAGAGATTACAGATAGGGTATAAAAGAGGGCTAAAAATTACTTTTACGCTAAACTAGCGTCATATATTTTGATTTTAAATAGATTTGAAAAAATGCCCTTAACCCTCAATATTCAAACATTCAAAGAATATAGTAGATTAATATTATATTGCTAATTTTTTATTCAAGAAATATCAAAGGTGCAAACAAATCTTCAACAGCTTTCAGCAATTGAGTTTGATTCCAATTTCTATATAAATGAGCAGCGATCGCACATCCCCCACAACCGACCCCTTCCTTAACATATCCCCTTTCATAAGCTTGTAGTTGAGGATAACAAGACTCAGAAAAACTAAGTTGTGTCGCCATCAAAGGTACACAACTAATTTCTCGTGCTAACCCAACAGTATCTCCAGTTGGATCTTCAGCAACCCAGCGAGTTGTTCCCACCACAATATTTTCAGGTAGCCAAGCTAAAGACAACTTTTCTGCTAATGCTTGCATCAAAGCATAAACAGCCAGCATTTGCGTTCCACCAGCCAACATTACCCCTACCTTCAGACTTGCTGCCATTCCCATTGCTGCTACTACTATTTGCATTGGGTCTCCCACTGCAGCAATTAATTTTAGAGGTTGTGAAACTGGAAGTGCCGAATTAAAACCAGCAACTTGTAAACCCTGACGTACCACAGATAACTTTTGACTATGATTACATTGAGGATGACTACTATTTACTTTACCCGTAGCAGCAATACCCAAACCTAATAAAACTGCTAAAGCGGTAGTTGTTCCTCCAACTACACATTCTCCCAAAATTACATAACTATCTTTTGCTTCATCAGCTAACTTCTGACCCCAATAACTACCTGCTTCCAGTAAATGTTGAACTTTTGCCATATCTAAAGCATGACCAGAAGTTAAACAACGAGCAGGAGCGCCTCCCAAATCAATTGTTGGTACAGTTGGTTTATGAGTTAAACCAGCATTAAATAAATAAAGAGGAATATTTAGAGCATCAATAATTGCTTTTGTGATTAAAACTGGGGAAGCACCAGCGTTGAGGGGTGGTAATGGATATTGAGGTTGTGGTTGTAGACCATTATATAGAAATTCCACATCTGCTAAACAAGTATATTGGCGGTCTTGTGGTGTTGCTCCTGCCGCAGAAATTCCCGGAATTAGACCTGTATCTGTAAATCCTAAAATACAGGCAAAAATTGGTTTGTGGTCTCGATAATTTTGCAGCCAATTTTTTCCCTGTTGTACCTGGGTATAAACACGAATCATTATTCAGTTATCAGTTATTTCAAAGAGGGAATAGGGAATAGGGAGTAGGGAATAGGAGGAAAGAATAGATAATTTAGTGTTGGTGAATCAAGCTATGAAATCTCAAGAGCGTAAAATATAAAATGCTTTTAAATTCTAAATTAGACAATCCCCATTTCATAAAAATCATAGCCACGCATCACCAACGCTGATAATTTTTATGGAATAATTGATTTTATTTTTTATGATTTGGAGATGTCTAATAGACATCTACAAAAAAAACCTGGTTTCTGGGTTCGGTATCTGTGAGTCCTGGTTATATCAAATTCGGTTATCAATAATATATTCTTTTTCCAAATTCTTTCTAACCATCTCCCCTACTCCCTACTCCCTACTCCCTACTCCCTACTCCCTAATTAATCATAATCTAGCAAAATTTGTACCCATTTAGGAGGTCTGGGAATAGAGTTTCCGATTCTATCTAGTAACAATAAAGCCACCAAATGGACAACAAATAAATAGATAATATTATTCACAAGAACCATGATTAAAGCCATCAGTTGAATTAATAGCAAACTTGGTTGAGCCAATAATCCTAATTTGACAAACCCCCATTCTACTAATTCCGTAACTTGTGTAGTTAAGTAGATCCAGAGGTCTTGCCCTAACAAAATCGAAAGTAACCAAAGTCGAAAAAAGAAACCAATAGAGCCAAGTAGAGAACCTAAACCAATAGAAATTAACCAATTTCCGCCTCTTTTCCAAACCGCTCCTAACATTACCCCCATCAAAGCAAAAGGAATTACAAATAAAATGCTGCGAGTTGGCCCCATAAGCACAGATAAAAGTAATCCTGATACTGTTGCACCCATCCAAGATGCACGATTTCCCCAGCGTAAATAAAGTAAAGCAATTGGTATGGGGAAAAAAACCTTTAATAAAGGCCCCATCGGAAAATAATAGTTGATGAACCAAATCAAGCTGGCGGTACTGGCCAGAAAAGCTGTTTCTACTAGAACTAAAGGTTTATCTTCTTTGTGACTCGATGGTTGTTTTTGATCTGAAATTGTTTTCACAGACTTGGTTTTTATTTTTGGTTTTTAACTTTTACAGGAGTTACGCACCTAAACAAGAAACCGGATTTATTACCCTGATTATTCTTGTTCAAACCAGGAAATTTCATTCCTAAAGAATTGTATTCAAGTCATTAATTCTGAGGACTGAGGACTGAGGAGTGAGGACTAATTTTAAACAAGTGTACGTTCCAAAGCATGTAGGTCAGGAATACATAAAGTATCGCGATCGCGCTTAATTAATAACTTTTTCTCTAATTTGCTCAAGACTCTAGTTACTGTTTCTCTGGCTAAACCACTCAAACTACTTAGCTCTCTGTGAGGCAAATTAGGAATTTCTGTTCCTTGTTGGGAATGTGTACCTTGGCCTTCTGCTAGAAAGAGCAAAATATCTGCGACCCTTGCCTGAGCATCTGCTTCTCTTAATCTAAGTCGTCGATTCACTTGTCGTAAGCGTCTGGCCATTAATTGGGCTAATCGGATTCCTGCTATGGGTTCGGTATTAATGAGATGGGCAAAATCCTGAGCTGGCATATTACCAATTAAAGTAGGAGCTAAAGTAATTACATCAGTAGAGCGAGGCACTTCATCTAAAGCTGCCATCTCTCCAAATAATTCTCCTTTGCCCAAAATATTCAGTGTTACTTCTTTGCCATCTAAATTATAGGTGCGAATCTTTACCCACCCATCTAAAATGAAGTATACTGAAGTTCCCCAATCATTTTCCAGTAAGATTACCTGATTGGGTGGATGTTGACGGCTGACCACATGAATCACTGCTTTTTCTAATGCCTCTTCTGGTAAGCCCTCAAAAAATGGGGTGGACAGCATTAATTGCTTAATATTTGACTGGGGGTCGCGACTGTGCCTATCTTCCATGAGGTTATCTGTTCCATTAATTTAGGGCAGGAGATTTAGCCCAGAGGTAAATTATAAATTAATAATGAAAATCAATATATTTTGCTAGAAAATTGGCTATTCTCAAGAATCTTAAAGCCATAGAGTAATACCGTTTCACGGAATTCATAATTCATAATTCATAATTGAGAAGTTAGATTGGATAGGCTAAAAACTTTTACAATACAACAGTTTGACGCAATTATTTGACATTTAAAGTTTGAAAGTATTTGTGACATCTTTAAAGTGAATTGGTATAACAATAAATAATTGTAGATTTTTGCTTTAGGAATGGCTGTGTATGACTAGCAATACTGGGCAAATCTATAACTAAAAACAATTGTCAAGGCCATTTTTTAGCTAAATACAGCCGTAGAGTATATCATACTATAAATTTTCTCAATAAGCTTGACTATAAATGATATGGATGGTAATACAAACGGACTGATATTAAATGATAAGTATTTAGCTTAAGCAGGTACAAAAAATTCACCAAATTAATTACACATTTTGTCAGATTGTCAGACTGAATCCCTTATACTGTATGCCTCACATCAAATTAGGGTAGTTAAACAATTTTGTAATGGTGCTTATAAGGAATAGAATTTCAGCTATAACTGGAATAATACCGTGTTATTGTCACCTAAATCTAAACATTTTAACAATACACAGAATCAAATAATTCACTATTAATAGTTAAATTTATCTCAAACTTCCAGATCCAGTAGGAAAAAGAAAGGAGAAATTTGACTGGATTATACTCTTAGAAGTTCTATAATTGCTTACTGAAGGTGATTGAAAGAGGTGGTACTCTTGAAGAAGCAGAATAACAGAATCCAAGCAATAATCAGGGAGATAGATGAGGTGCTAAATCAGTCTAGCAGCCAAAGTTCTCCTCAAATTCTCGCAGAAACACTGAGAAAAACCAAAAAAATACTACAGGAAATGCTGGATTATCTGACTCAGGATTTAGATCAAACTCGGAATCTACAGTTACTATCTGTTGACCCATCTTTAATTCCAGAAGATACTATTGACCTTCAGCTCAAGCAACATCCACAACAAATAGAAGAGTTTTTTGCTCCTATTAATCAGTATTTACAAGAAGATTTCACAATACTTAAACAACAACGACAAGCTCTGCGAGAAGAAATTAGGAAACTTGAACAGCAAAGACAAGAAAATTATGCCCTAGCTCAACAATACGCTAAACAGGAGCAAATTATTTCTGAGTTTTCTCAAGCTTTACTTGGCCCAGTTAAAGAAACATTGATGGAACATTTGTCTCAGTTAGCAACTCAACATCTATCTCCTAGTCAGAGCCCTTTAGAGTCTAGCAAAAATCTTTACCCACAGACTGTTAAGGATATTGAAACTTCTGCGGTTATGAAAATTTCCGAGGATAAAGTAGAGGAATTTTCTAACTTTGAAAACTCATTTGTTGATGATTCAAATAGTAATTATAGTGAGCAAAAAAAGCTAACTGAAGAAGATTATGTAGAAGCTAATCTTGCTAATGAAAATATTCAAATGAAAAAACTATCTCCTGAAATAGATGAATTAAATGATCCGATAAATAAAGTAGTATTGCCTTACCCAGGTTATGAGTTTGTGAAAAGACTAGAACCAGAATCAAAAACAACAGAAACAGAAAAAAAAAATATCCAACTAGATAAGTCAAATAATCAAGAATATTCTCTAGAAAATAAATCTAGTATTGATGAAAAGCTAGATTTAGAAACAGTTAAAAGTAACAAGCAGGAAAATGAAAATTTAGCTCAACTAGCACCTCCTAGTTTTGAAGATAATTATCAAGAACGACAAAACTATCAAAATCAAACTGTCTCAATCAAAGATGGAGGACTACTAACTCCAGAATTAAAATTAGACGCATCAGAAAATAGAGAAAATTTAGACAATACGGAAATACTTGAATCTCTTAGTAATCTATTTGGAAAGCTAGAGGTTAATGAAGTAGAAACTAAAAGGTTAATTGCTCCTAGAGAAGCTCAAGAAATTCAAAAAAATATAAATAACTTCACAGATGAATCAGAAGAAGAAACATATATTCAGGCACCTATAACTGAAAGTCTCTTACCTTTAGAAAAACCAGATGAAAAACCAGAAGAATTATTATTAAGTAGTAACACCCTAGAATATTTATGTTCTGATTTGGAAAGTTTAGAGGAAATAGATGTCGATGAATTAATAGACGATCCGGGACACACTCAATTACAATTAGGAAAAGACCAGGGTGTAGATTCAACAGAAAATACTCATGATTCGATAGATAATAGTTTGGTTACTGGTTCAGAAGAAAAAGTTACTAAATTAGAGGATTTATTTGTGAATATTGATGATATTTCTCACGAATCAACGGTAAGTAACCAGGAAAATATCTATACTTCAGCAGAAGATACAGACAATGAACTAATTCTAGAAGATATTTTAGATGGCTTAACACCAGAAACAGATGAAGAAATAATAGAAACCGATAATCAGGAATTTTTAGCTCTGGAAACTCTACTTGAAGACTCTCAAAATTTAGAAAAAAAAAATTGAGTTCATTAGAAATGGAACCAGATACAAAACCACATCAAACAACTTCACAATGGTATTTAGGAATTGACTTTGGTACTACTGGTATTTCTGCAGCATTATTGAATCGCAGAAGTGGTGAGATTTATCCTATATATTGGGAGCTGGTAGGAGCTAAACCAGAATTAGATATTCCTGAAATTAATCGAGAATTTACTCTCTCCACAAAAACAGTTAAAACAGATTTTAATTCCATCCAAAAAATATATAGGCTACCATCAATTGTCTATATAGCTCAACAATTAGAAAGAGCTGATAACGATCGAGATGAACCTGATGAAACTATTAAACAAAAACCTTTATTACTAGAAGATTTTAAGCCTAGTTTAAAAGTTACTATCCCTTACATTTCAATTAAATTTAAAAAGCAAAAATTACAAGAGAAACCAGAAGAGTCTTTTATCCTAGCTCCTAATTTTTCTGCTACAACTTCCCACGAACCAGTTTTACAATGGTCAGAAAAACACCAAATTCCTCTAAGCTTAGTTAAACAGGGGTTAGTGACTTTATTGAAGACCCTTCAGCCTCAAGGTAATTTCCAAAACTCTATTTCTCTGATTGAGAAAGACACTCAAACAGCAGTTATTACCAATGACTATGTTTGTGGTGCAGTGGGATTAGAACATGAAACTTTTGTCTTAGCTTTGGCACAATTAAAATATGTAATTATGGGTTCTCCTGCAAGTTGGCCAGAAGCTTATCGCTTTAATCTTCGGGAGGCAGTTTTAGAAGCAGGTCTTGTCAAAAATGTCAATCAAGTAGTTGTGATTGAGGATGCGATCGCCACAGCTTTATCAGAATTAACTTCAGTAACGGAAGATACAGAAAATTATGCCATCTCAGAGTTTAGACGGGGTGGAATTTTAATTGTGAATGTGGGGGCAAGTACAACAGAATTGGCCTTGGTGAATTTACCGGAAAATGGGCAAAATTTAACATACTCTCACTTCCATTGTCATAGTTTTGCTTATGGAGGTCATGCTTTAGATCAAGATATTATTTGTCAACTATTACTAAAAGATGATGATGTGGGGAGTTTAGGGAAGAATCAAAAAGATCGGGAAAAATCTGGTAAATTATGGCCTCGACCAGGTTATCCAGATTTGTCAATCAGGTATCAACTAAAGCAGTGGTTACAAAGTTCATCCTATAGACAAGAATTATTAGTAACAGCTCGTAATTTAAAGGTAATTCTGCCATCGGAAAAAGAATTTAGTTTGAATATAGGAGATAATATCAAGTATTTACAACAAAAAGATTTAGAAACTAAGGTATTGGAGCCTTTTGTAAAACAATTAAATCAGGAGTTGAATAATTTTTTGAGTAAGGTGGGAATATCTCCTGTGGGAATTAACCGCGCTATTTGTACTGGAGGTAGTGGTTGTTGGAGGGCGATCGCTCAATGGTTACGTCAAAAATTACCTAACGCAATTATTGTACAAGATGCAAAAGTTGAGTCAGAAAATGTAGAGTTAGGGCAAGAAAATAAGCAGCGATCGGATAATTATTTATCTCAGATAGAAGATATTAAACTAACTATTGGTCGAGTTGCTTATGGTTTAGCTATCTTACCTCTCTATCCACAAATTGTAGATATACCTCAGCAGAAATACAATGATTATTTTCTACTTTGGGAGATACTACAAGTTTTTTCAGATTATCCTTTATCTGTCAAAGAAGTTTCTCAGTTATTAGAGAAACGAGGCATAAATACTCGTGTTTGCCAAGAAAAAATTCAGACTATTTTAGCCGGGAAATTACCTCCTGGTTTAATCCCTTCTCCGGAAGATTTAATCCTATTAAGTGAAGCTTCTCAGAACAATTATGACTATAAAAGTTTAAAAATAAAGCCTCTTTTTGATAGGGAAACTGAGAGTAATAAATATGAATTGAATGATGAACAAGCAGAATATGTACGGGAATATTTAAGTAAGTTAGTAGCTAGTAGTAAACAAAAATTAGAGGAACCTTTATTAAAGTCTTTTGAGGAAAAATAATGGAGATTCTCAATAATTCTTGCAATCAAGGGTTTGAGGAGTTATTATTCCAATAATGCCTAAAAATATGAGTTAGGTGAAATAAGGTTAGTTAGATGAAATAAGGGTTTTAGCTAAGTTGACAAATCAGCTCTAATAAATTCATAGTTTAAATGTCACAGATACTGATAACTAATAACTGAATTCACCAACACCCCCAGTTTATACGACAGAAACAAACATCTTCAAACTAGAAAATGAACAATAATTATCAAGTCTAGAAAACAGCATAACTTTCACAAAAATATCTGTCTGGTATGATAGGTGGATTTCCTCTAGCTACTGAACAAATTGACGTTATCTTGAGGATTATTAAGATGACTAGACCACAAGTGAATAACTTTTTAGATTTAGGTTGTGGTGACGGTATTTTAGGTCAGGCAATTCTCAGTCAATATCCTAATTCTCAAGGAGTATTTTTAGACTTTTCAGAGACAATGATTGAAGCTGCAAAAACTAAGATTTCTGCTGCTTATCAAGGTAATTTATAATTTATAAATCAAGATTATGCTTTACCTGAATGGGTAAATAAAATTCACCAAAAAGCACCATTTGATGTAATTGTGTCAGGATTTTCAATTCATCACCAACTAGACATCAGAAAACGAGAAATATATCAAGAGATTTATGAATTATTAAAGCCAGAAGGATTGTTTCTAAATTTGGAACACGTTTCCTCACCATCTAAATTAATTGAACAGTTACATGGTGAACTTTTTGTTGATTCCCTCTACGCTTTCAACCAAAGTAAAGGTATAAAAAAATCTAGAGAAGAAATTGATAGACTGTATTATAACCGCCCGGATAAAGCGGCAAATATTCTTACTCCTGTAGAAACTCAATGTAACTGGTTACGAGAGATAGGTTTTATTCATGTTGATTGTTTTTTAAAGGTGTTTGAAATTGCTTTATTTGGTGGTATTAAACCAATTTGATAAATGTTTACTATATCAATTTCTATACTCGTGAGGTATGCAATTTTTTGGCTTTAGTAAGTAGAAAATTAGAGGAGTATGAAGATAAGAAAAATAACTCTACTTAGGGCTTGCTGATTAAATATAAAAGTCTTTACAGATAAAAGTTTCAGCCTTTTTATGTCCTTAAAAACTGCCAGCTTTTAGGTCTAAAAGGTTCAAAAATGAACGTATTAAAGGCTCACTATAGTAGAAAAATCAAGGGACTATTCTTCCTCCTGCCTCCTCTATAATTCCCATTCCTCCTGTACGTCGCCAATCCGACGGCTCCCCTACCTGACTCCTGACTCCTCCCCTTACCACTCATACTTATTCAGCAAGCCTTACTTAATAACTGTATAACTGTGGGAATTGCTATAAAGTTTCTTGAGTAGGGGAGTTTGGGAATTGAAATTCTAACTTATGACTTCAGTTATATCTGGAGTTAAAGGAATAATTCCACCAGGGTTAAGAGGAAAAAGATTACCGTAATAATCTTGTTTTACTGCCTCCAAATTACAAGTATCTGCTATTCCAGGAAGTTGATATAAATCTTGTAGATAAACACTCAAATATTTATAATCTTTAATCCTCCGCAAATTACACTTAAATAACCCATAATAAACAACATCAAAACGGAATAAAGTAGTAAATAAACGTACATCTGCTAATGTTACTGACTCACCACAAAGATATCGACTTTTAGAAAGTGTATTGTCAATTTCATCTAAAGTAGTAAATAATTCCCGACAAGCCTTTTCATAAGCTTCCTGACTTTGAGCAAACCCACAACGATAAACTCCATTATTTACTGTGTGGTAAATCTTTTCATTCCACTCGTCTATTTTGGCTTTTAATTCTTCTGGATAAAGGTCAATATCTGGATTTTTGGCAAACTGATTAAATTCAGCATTAAGAATAACAATAATATCTGCACTTTCATTATTAACAATAGTTTTTGTTTGCTCATCCCACAATACAGGTACAGTCGCACGGCCATTGTAACCAGGCTGTCCTAACTTATATAGTTCTGGTAAAGTTTGACATCCTTCTTGCTCATTTTCAAATACCCAAATACCTTTATCCCCTGCTGGAGAAGCAATAGTTATTGAGATAACATCTTCCAAGCCTTTTAATGCTCGAACAACAAGAGTTCGATGTGCCCAAGGACAACCTAGTCCAACAAATAGACGGTAACGTTTGGTAGCTGGTTGATATTTATTTTCTGTTTGTATACTTACTGTTTCTCTAAATAGACTAGCTGGACGAATGTATTCTCCTGAATTATTTCTAGGAGCAAGTCTAGACATCATTATTTGCCATAGGGTTGTCCAAACCCATTTTCCTAATTTAATTGTTAGAGAAGGTGGAAGTGATTTGCGTTTGTTAACCATGATGCTTTGAGAATCTTTCTGCCCGCTACTTTTTATTTACATAGTATATAATTACAGCATTATTTCTGTTAATAAAGAGGATAGAAAATGGAACCTATAGAAATTGGTCTAGTAGCGATCGCCGTTCCTTTTTTAACTAAATATGTGGAAAAAACAGGGGAAGGTTTAGGAGAAAAAACTTTAGAGCAGGTGGATAAGTTTTGGCAACTTATACAACGAAAACCTGTGGAAACTTTGCCTGCTTTGAAATCTGCTGAAGCAGAAGCTTTTCCTGTAGATTTTGAGCGGGCAATAGAAGAGTTGGAAGTTGCTGCTAATAAAGACCCGGAAGTTAAACAAGCTGTTATTGATGTGGTTGAAGTTGCAAAACAGGAAAGTTCAGAATATGTTAAAAATCTTGAGTCAGAGGTTAATAAAATTAAGCATCAAGGAATAACTGCTGAGAAAATTAATACTTTGTTTGAAGCACAAACTATTAGTGGGAAATTTATAGGAAATAGTGGAGAATCAATAGGAGATACTGGGGTATTTGAAAATAATACTATTTATGGTGGTGTAAAAATTTGAATAGAGTCGTCGGGAGGGTCAACGACAAAGGAAAGTACCCAACTCTCAAAAAGCATTTCCGATAATTTTACTTATCAGACTGGATCTAAGAAATTTGGTAGTCGAGATGAGGTAATAGATACCCTACACCAACAGTTTAAATTACAGCCAATTATGCCTCTTTTTCTAGGTTTGGGAATAATTATTACGTTAATCTTTATAGTTATAACAAACCTAGTTTTTTCCTATGATAAATCTACAGAAATATCACCTGTTAAAACACCTTCACTACCATTAGATACTTCTATTACAAATATACCTATTACAAATCTAGAAGAATATACTCAATTAACTTATCTTTTAGCACTTAAAAAATGGAAAGAAGCTGATTTAAAAACAGGAGAACTTATACGAATAAGAGCAAATCGCCAAAGAGAAGGATTTCTAAATGGCGAGTCGGTTAGAAATTTTTCTTGCGAGGATTTACAAATTATTGATAATCTTTGGAGAAAAGAGAGTGATGACCGTTTTGGATTCAGCATACAAAAACAAATTTGGAAGAATATTGCCAAAAATCCTGAAAGTTTTGACCTCAAAACTTATCAAAAATTTCTCAAATATATAGGTAGAGAAAAAACGGCAGATTACAATAAAGTTGTGTTTGAAAGTCAATCTCCACGAGGGCATCTTCTCCATACTGGTATGACTGGTATTTGGGCACGAGGAGAAGATGCAATTAGTCTTTTGCTAAGTTGTAATTTCAACTAAAAATGAATCCCTTTTCAAGATGAAGAAAAATATTATTTTTTTTATCTAAATATGAGTTAAAAGCAAAATGATATGAGATAAAAAAATGAAATATTACTGGTTAAATTATCACTATCTAATGTGCAATAATCCACGAAGTTTTCTCGAATTAAATGACAGTAAAAATCTATTATTTTAGTGAATAACTTACTTAATATTTGGCGTTTCTCAAATTTGTGAGATACAGTTTTAGATACTCCCCTTCCCTCCTTAAAAAGGGTAAATTATTCAAATTCCCCCTTTTTAAGGGGGAATTAGGGGGATCGTAGATGTACCTTATCTTTATGATAAATTCTATAGCAAGTCTAAATAAGTTGTAAAGTTAAAGGAAACTAAAACCATTTTTCTAATCAAGTTGCTTATTCAAAAATAAAATGGTTTTGCTATATTTATGGAGAAAAAACACTTAAGAGGAATTATGAAATTTTCTAGATTGATTAGCATTGGATTTCTAAGTTTAATTTTAACTGTATTTGGGATAGAAACTACACAAGCACAACGTTCAACACTTCCAGGTACCAAAGATGAAAGTACCTTTGTCTCTTTATTGTCAAAATTAAAAGAATGTCGTACTAACGGATCGGTATATTGGAGTGGTACAAATAGAAATATTTCTATTGGAAGACGACTTTATCCTTCTATTGCTTCTATGAGTTTTAGGAGTTCAAGTTATACCCTAACTTGTAAAATTAATCCTAAAGGAACAGCAAAACCTTTTGGAACTTTTAGATTTACTTTTGGAGTTGACGAATACGACATTGGACAATTTGAGGTAAAAGTTTATTTAGATGGAAAAATAACTGCTGGTCATACTGTAAATCCTGGCGAAATAAAAACTTTGTTATTAGATGTTTCTAATAGCGAGGACATAGCTATAGAATTTAAAAACACAAATACAACTACAGGTATTTATAAATTACTTGATGATATAAATTTGTATATTTTTGATGATATTCTTGAACGATTGGAATAATTATGTTAGACCGACGCAAGTTTACAAAATTAGCTATCTTAAGTGGTACTTCTCTAGCAGCAAGCTCTGGAATATTCTTTCCAAAGCCTACAGAAGCTCAATCTTTTGATTTCTTGTTAACAGACGAAAATATTAAGAATATATTTTTTGATCTTGTTAGAGCTATTGCTGCCAAATTAAATCCAGAATTAGCTTTCGATATTGAATCTACTGTTAAAGCTGTCAATACAAAATTTTTCGACCACGGATATACGCAAAATCAAACTCCCTTTGCTCAAAGAGGTGCTGGTAGTAGAAATAATAATCCACTTTGGGGTCGCTATAAAAATGAGGCGATCGCTCCCAATTTTGGATTAGCTAATGTTGATACGTCAGGCAAAGAAGCTACATTTACAGGTCCAACTATTGTAGGAATAAAAGTAGCTGCTGATTACTTGGCTGCTGAAGGACTTTCTCCTGATGAAATTGATAGCTCTCTTATGCCTTGGCGTTCTCGGTTTGAAGATTGGACCACTTGGCTAGGAGATAACGATCCAACTATTGGGCCAAATCCAGGAGTAGGACTAACCCAGTATGAAACACGGTTAGGATTAGTCACTCGTCGTTATGATGCACTAGATCCTAGTAGTGGTAAAGTAGGTAAAATTAGAATGACTATTGAGGCAGCAAATCAACCTCGCCGAGTAATTACTACAGATGTCTCAGTTTAAGATATATATGACTTACGCATAGACCACAGATATAGCGTTAAAAACTATAACGTTATCGTTTTTGAACTCTATATATAGTACATTTGCGTAAGTCCTGATATATAAGAATTCTCAAAACCTGTAGCCGAGTAACCGTTAAAAAATCCTATTTTTTCATAGTTTATATTGTTTTTTAAAGCTCTGATTTATAAATTTAATCTAACAATTATTTGTAAACGAAAATAACCATATTAATATAAAACTCTGTAACTACTTTCCTAGTAATTTGTATTAATCTCTAATAGTAGTTACTGCAATATTTTTATTTTGTAAATAATTTTTTTCTCTTAAATGGCGACAATGACCAAGAAACAAGGTCAATAGTCTCCCCTTTTAAGGTGATAAAAGATGAAATTTCAGGTTTTCTTGTCTCCTAATTCAGGAGGAGGTACCGATAACTGATAACTGATAACTGAAATGACACAATTAAATTCTATTCCCGTTTCACCTAAATTAGAACCCACTTCTCTATTTGTTGCTTTGCATGGCTGGGGAGCCAATTGTAATGATTTAACACCCTTCGTAGGAGAGTTGAATCTTCCTGATTATAGGTTTGAGTTCCCAGACGCTCCACTACCTCATCCTGAAGTTCCTGGAGGAAAAATGTGGTACGACTTGTCCAACCAAGAATACCAAGGTTTAGTGGAAAGTCGCCAAATGTTGATTGATTGGCTAATTTCCCTGGAAAGTAAAACAGGGATACCTTTATCCAAAACTATTCTATGTGGTTTTTCTCAGGGTGGGGCAATGGCTATGGATGTAGGAGTAACATTGCCATTAGCAGGCTTAATTATTTTAAGTGGCTATTTACATTCTCCACTTCAACCATCTGTAGAAAAATTACCACCCATCTTAATTGTACATGGTATAAAAGACCCAGTTGTACCTATTCAACAAGGCAGACAATCTCGCGATACTTTCACAAATTTAGGGGCAAATATACAATATCAAGAATTTGATATGGGGCATGAAATTCGCCCAGAAATTTTGAAATTAATGCGAAGTTTTGTTATAGATGTTATAGCAAAAGCCTAGAAGGACTATTATATTAAATAGAGATTTTAATAGTGCTCTATTTTAATTAATCTTTCAGCAGATGCCATATCAGGGAGGTTGGTTTTGATGCAAACTGTAACCCGTTCCTTACAGGAAGTTTCTAATTTCACTACAGATGATGTAGCTAAGTTGGCTTTTCGTCTGGAGGAAGATGACTATAAAAATCCTTTTGACGGGTTAAATGATTGGCACATGCTACGAGCGATCGCCTTTCAACGTCCAGAGTTAATTGAACCTTATATCCATTTATTGGATTTAGAGCCTTGTGATGAGGCTTAAGAAAAATGTGGGGAATACGCAGTTAATAATTTAATATTTTTTTTATTTGGGAGTGTAGGTTTTCTAAGATAATAAACAGGGCATTTTTGCCTTGGATATTTTTTACCTAACACTCCCAATTTATCTAAATTATATCAAATACGTTAAAGATTTATAAGGAGATGAAGAGATTATTGTATTTGCACAATTTTTTTATTTCATATTATTCAAATATTATTACTTATAGCTTCAAAAATATATAGCAATCAGGAATCAAATGTGAGAATTGAGGTGTTCCTTAAAATTATAGAATATAGCAGTTATCTTATTCATTAAGATACATTTTTTTCTGCTTCTCTATTCCCTGTTTATTGTTCCCTAAAAGTCTCCAATATCTCACAACTAAAATCATATTGCTATAGTTTTTATAATATAGTCATCTATACAATAAGGTAAGCATTCAGCTATTAGTATTCAGCTTTTAGCTTTTAAATATAAAGGTTGATTTTTAAGCGTCAAAGTTTTGAGCCGATAAAATCTAAGTTTTGACTTTTGAGTTGTGTGAATATGGGTAAAAAAGTTTTAATTGGTATTTGTGGTGGTATTGCAGCTTATAAAGTTTGTGAAATAGTTTCTACTTTAGTAAAATCTGGATTTGAAGTTAGAGCAATTTTGACAGACGCTGCTCAACAATTTATTACACCTCTGACTTTATCTACTCTCTGTCGTTATCCTGCTTATACAGACCAAGATTTTTGGCAACCTTCTCACGGACGTCCTTTGCATATTCAGTTGGGAGAATGGGCGGAAATAATAGTTATTGCTCCCCTCACAGCAAATACTTTGGCAAAATTAGTCTATGGTTTTGCTGATAATTTGCTGACTAATACCATTTTGGCTTCTAGTTGCCCCATTTTATTAGCTCCAGCGATGAATACCGATATGTGGGAACAAACAGCGGTACAACGAAATTGGCAACAAATATTGACAGAAAAACGATTTTATGGTATGAATCCTTGTGCTGGAATTTTAGCTTGCGATCGCGTCGGTCAAGGTCGAATGGCGGAACCAAGGGAAATAGTCACAAATATAGAATCTTTATTACACACAGCAGGTAAAAGAGATTTAGCAGGTAAGAAAATATTAATTAGTGCCGGGGGAACGCGGGAACATTTAGACCCTGTGAGATTTATTGGAAATCCTTCTACAGGTAAAATGGGAATAGCTTTAGTTCAGGCAGCATTGCATCGGGGAGCAAATGTAACTTTGGTGCATAGTATTTTGGGAGAGTTGCATTTGTCAGGGGTAAAAATTATAGAAGTAGTAAGTGCTGCTCAGATGCAACAAGCAATGTTAACTCATTTTGCCGAAGCAGATATAGTTGTAATGACTGCTGCAGTAGCAGATGTCAAACCTGCTGAATATAGTAGTGAGAAATTGCCCAAGCGATCGCTACCAAATTCATTACCTTTAGCACCAGTACCGGATATTATTGCAGAGTTGGGAAAATTAAAGCAGTCTCACCAATATTTAATTGGTTTTGCAGCACAGACTGGAGATATTGTTGCCCCTGCGTTAGAGAAATTGCGGGTGAAAAATTTAGATGCTATTGTTGCCAACCCTATCGATCGCGAAGGTGCGGGTTTTGGCAGTAATACAAATCAGGGAATTTTTCTGGATGCAGAAGGTCGTCAGATAGATATTCCGTCTTGTAGTAAATTAGAGATGGCGCATCGTTTGTGGGATTTTGTCTTGGAGAGGTATGGAGTGAATAGATGACCATGTAATTTTGCTAAGAGACTGTTTGTAAAGTCATCAAGTTGACAAGTTGACAAAAACCTCTCTCCAAACCTCTCTCCTGCAAGGAGAGAGGCTTTAACCCCTCCTTCCCTTGAAGGACTATGCTTTACCCACATAAGATCAAATTCCTGACAGGATAGGGGAAAGGGGGGAGAGAGGGAAGAAGGGGAAGAGAAGACAAACCAGCCATTTCTCAGATTTAGGACAGAGGTGGCTAAAAGTGAATAACGCAATTTCACCATTTGCCAACTAATACTAGGTACTTAAACCATCTCCCCACACAAACCACACAGACCACCCTGCAATGCTTATAAGACTTATGGGTAAGGGATAGCCTTGAAAGGAAAGGGAATAGAGGGGTTAGGTTTTTCAGGTTTATCGGTTTCATACAATACTTCTCAAACAGCCTCTAAGTTAACAGCCAAAATACCTACTGTTGTTATGTAGGGAAATTCAGAATAAATTGTAAACTAACACTTCAAAGTGAGTTAAACTAACAACAGTTTTTTAGGAATTAATTATGCTTGAACTTTTTGCAAGTCTTCTGATGACACAAGGGATGGTAGATTGGTACCCGGTTGGTTATAACCGTAAAGCAACAACGTCAATTAACATGAACACAATTCAAAGCCTGGGCAATAATATTTGGGGAGCAGAAATATTAAAGCAATACGATGGGGAAGCCGAGGATGGAATGAAAGAAATGTATATGGTTGTGGAAATTGATTGTAACATTCGTAGATATGTTCCTAGATTAATCAGACGAATAGCTGGTAGTGGTAAAATTATTGGCGAAACAACACTAGGAGGCAATAAATTGATATCTCCAATAGGTTCAGAAAAAGGAATTTTGACGATATGCGATCGCTAATATATTTAACATTATATCTATTTACAAAAACATCACAAACCTACACAGAGAACTGATACTTTTCTGTGTAGGATGATTTCTCATCTGTAAATTGATGACGAGCGAACCTTGGTTCCTGGGTGGGTTGACGCTTCCCTCCACCTCCGCGCGCGAGTTTCCATTTCGCGGAGCAATTCAAGTAGCTCCGCTCCTCTGCAAGAGGCAGCATGACCTAGGATGGGATGCACTACTAACCTAGCCATATCCAATCTCCCCTTGAGAATAAAAAATTTTCATGATTAGTCAATCCTATCCGTTTTCAAGGAGAGGTAAAAATTAATAATTAATAGACATCTCCAAAAATAAAAAGTAAAGTCAATTATTATCCATAAATTATCAATTACTCCTCCCTATTCCCTGTTAAGTGTTCCCTCTTTTCTGGAGATGTCTAATAATTAATTATTAATTATTAATTGTTGAACCGTTTAATGCAATCTTGCAATACCTGAGAATGGATTAATTTATAGTCCCGAAATTTATCTTCTCGACAAATTAGCTAAATTTGCTAAAACCCTATACAGTTAACAGTTATCAATCAGAACTCAGAAGTCAGAAGTAAAAATTAGTGGGAGATTGAAACTCGCCACTAATTTTAATCCGCTCAAATGAAATTTATTGCGGGGACATCTGAAGTCAGAAATCTGACTTTCCGTTTGTCATACTGCGCAAACGAGCGAAGCGATCAAATTAGCCTTTAACAAGCAACAGCGATCGGTGTGTTACTGTAGCTTCTTGCGCTTCATACCTAAGCCTAAACCGCCAACAGCGAGAAGTCCAAGGACAGCAGTAGGTTCGGGTATTTTTTCTCCCGTTGCTACTGATACCTCATATTCAGCACCACCTGTAGCCAGAATATCTTGAAAACTTATCTCATCTGAAATGACAGTAGTGCTAAGTATTCCGGTAACCGTAGGAGGATTATTTTCTGAGACCTCAACAAATCCTACACCGTTGTTGTTATTGAATGTACCCTCAAAAATAGTACCTGCTTCCCAAGTCACCGTTACATCCTCGTTAGGGAAGTTAAAGGTTATAGCATCGACAAGTTCATACGTAAAAATATCACCAGGATTGGTAGAAGTTCCACTGACCCAACTAAAGTTTGCTGTAACTGGGACTAACTCCACAAGTCCGTTGGGAGGTGCTGGAGCGAAGGGGGGGGAGAAATGGCCATTGGCGGTACTAACTGCAGTGGAGCCGAGATTGTCGCCAAAAGGATCTTTGCTCTCATCAGGGCTGAAGATCACTGTGAACATATCACCCGCACCAGGGTTGACATCTTGGAAGAAATCGCTAGCTCCATTAGAGAAGCCGAGAGTACCAACAGCTTGAGCGGGTGCGGTAGCGATGCTAGTAGCAGCGATCGCGCTGAGAGCAGCAACTCCTAGGGGAGCAAACTTCTGTGAAAAGAGAAATTTTCTCATTTTTTTTCCTCTAAAAAACTTGAATTATGTTTGAGAACAATCTTTTGTTTCTCTAATTTCAGAATACTCCAAAAAATAAATAACAACAGGAATAAATCTGCATTTTTACTAATCTTTATATATTGATAATATGCAACTATATTAGTTTTTTAAATCCCGATAAATTATAGATAAAGCAATAAAAAATTTCTACTGATATACTAACATATTCAATTAACGGAATTAGCTTAAAAAAAGACTATGAGTGTTTTTTCTGTTTAATATCTAGGCTATCTATAGTCACAATTTTACTGACAAAATAATGTTAATTATTGTTAATAAGCAAGTGAATCCTGCTCATATATACCCCTGATATATCAATCAAAAATCCATCAATAATTAGGTAGTTAAACTACTAATTGATTTCCGGATCTATGGCTTTGAAAAAACGGATTAGAAGATGAAGAGGTAAAAGCCATGTAACAACGGAGATAGGTTAGACTCATAAGTACAATTTATAGTAGATTCCCAGAGACACGAAGGCTTGTCTTTACGAATCTTCATAAAACTTGGCTACTACTTGAAAAATAGGCTGATATTAATGTTGGAGATGGTAATTTTGCCCACTTAAAACAGGTAATAGAATAGTTAACACTCAGTAGGACTCGTTTGGCTTATATAAGACTCTTGAGTCGCGGTTGTCAGTCCCCTTACCGGGATAACTCTGTCTAATACCAAATTTCAAAAGTGTTGCTACATCTCCTTGAGAGTAGGGAGTAGGGAGTAGGGAGCGGGGAGCAGGGTTATTAGACATTTGTGGTTCTGTTTTGTTTAAGTCCCATTAGTCAAGCTCCTAGTTGTTTATTCCCCAGAACCAGCTTTCCCAGCTATAGCTTTACTAGGTTGAAGATCGGTTCATTAATTGATAATTGATAATGGATAATTACAAGAAGGTTTTAACCGTTACACCAATTGAAGATCAGGAAATATTATTTCTTCTCTCTTGGGAGATTGGAGGCAAGCGTTTGCGCTTCGCAAAGCTTCACTTTACATGTTGCGGAGCAAAACGCGTAGCGTCCCGGAGGGAACGGAAACCTCGCCATCCCATCCTAACGGACTGCTCCGCTTGCCGACCGCTCTCAAGGGGAGATTGGAGGCCAGCGTTCGCGTAGCGTCCCGGAGGGAACGGAGACCTCGCCATCCAAGGACCGCTTTTTTCCCCTATCCAAGGGGAGGCTTTAAACCAAAATTATTTAATAATTAATAATTAATAATTAATAATTCGGTAACTTCAAAGAAATTAAACCTGCTGCCAAATATCTGAATCATTAGAAACCAAAACCAAATTATGATAAATTCCCGTAGCTGCAATCAGAAGATGGGGGAATTGTATAGGTGTTCCTTTTTGTCTTAAATTTGCATAAATACCAGAGGCGATATTAATTATCTCTATTGTGTCTAAAAACAAAATATTGATATAGCTTTTACACAAATTCTGAAGAATAGCTAACTTTTTTTGGGAATTAACGGCTAATAAACCCCCCTCACTTTCAAAATAGGTAATACAACTGATAAAAAGTTTTGCTTCTCTATAATTAACATCATTTAGGCGATAAAATAGTCTAGAATCTTTTTTAATAAAAGCAGTTAAAATATTTGTATCTAATAAATCTTGTATTACTACACTTTCCTTAAATCTCTCATTGCTGCATCAAATTATTCTATTTATTTAGGTGTTATATCCCTGAGTAATCCAAACAATACTTGCCCCTCAACATAAGTCTGATTTTATTACTAAGTATTTCGTCATTCATTTCTGGGAATTGTTCTGGAGAAGCATTTATCATAAAGGTATCAACTATAACTTCAACCATTTCATCTCTTTCTAAATTTTCAAATAAATTCTCAGTAGCTAGGAACTTCTATTCAATTGGAATTACTCTATGCTTAAAAATATCTTTTATAGTAATAGAAACTTCAGCCATATTCTGATCCTAATTTATTTGATTTATTTTCCTATTTCTAAGTTTAACAATTTTTTTTAGTTGTAGCAGTTTTGCAAAAGGAACGGCAGTGGGAGCATCTTGCTCCCATAAAGTGGCATTGTTCATCCCAATCTACCATTACGCGAGCACGACTACCCTAGGTTTTAAGATTACAATGACTATTTCAAACTCAGAGCAACTTTTCGATCTAACTCTGCCATACGGTTAGCATAACCCAAACAAAGCTTGGTAAATTTAACAGAGTTTTCTAGGTTGGATGCTGTTAAAGCAATATGAGTTTTGAGAATAGACATATTTTTGATTCCTCAAATTTAACGATTTAAACAACTTAATTTTTGGCTAAATCTCGTAAAAAGTTACTTTGAGATTCCCGTAAATCAATTTCTGGATTTGCTATTAATATACTCCTGAGAGCATCATCATATGACGATCCAGAATTAATCAAATATCCGGCAAGAACAGTACCCGTTCGCCTTCTACCACTGGTGCAATGAATTGCAACTGCACGATCTTGACTATCAATAAAATCCTGTAATTTTTGCATTTGTTCTAGAGTTGGTGCAGTTCCAAGAGCACACGGCTGTAATCCAGTTACATGACGTTGTTCATCTCGTATGCC
>NZ_JAAHGT010000439.1 GCF_010672385.1 Okeania sp. SIO2F4 | reverse complement strand
CATTTTCAATAGGCGCAGTAATTTCCTTTTCCGTTTCTATAGCAGTGTCAAAAGTTGCTTTTGCTTGTACTACCACTACCGGAAAACTGACCTCTGGAAATAAAGCATATTTGAGACTACTAAAAGCAAACAATCCTGCTATAGTTACAGTTAACCAAAAACAAATAGTTAACCAAGGTTTAGCGATCGCCCACCTAGAAATATTCCAGCGCTGCCGCAGATTTTTGCCTGAAGACTGTTTCATCATAAATTCTCATTATTCTATAGAGAGCGATCGTTTGTAGTAGGGTTTTAGCCCCATCTATACTTATACTTAGGGCTATTGCCCTACTACGAGCTTTGATTATAAAACATAATATTACTCCCCTACTCCCTACTCCCTACTCCCTATTCCCTAAAGATTAATTTATTAACTTTTCAGCACAAAGCTCTCCGATTTCTATTAACTCCTCCCCTTTTTCCTCCTTTGCTGATTGTGCCAATAGCTTCTGAAATTTTTCTAAGGTATATTTAGATTGAAACTGATTCAAGGTACAATTACATAATATTTCAGCTTGTTCTTCAGACAATCCTTTTGCTACAGCATTAAACTGACAACTTGCCTGATAAGTCTCCGCAAAATCTTGAGGATATTCATTTTTATCTGGCAATTTAGGAGTTTGACTGTTCGCCTCATTCAAAAACAAGGTACAGTAAACCACGATTGAAACAGTCATTAAAAAAGCTGTAATTAGAGATTGTTGGCGGAAGGTAGTCTTCATTAAGTAATTAGTCCTTTTTCCGAGTAATATTTCTCTATATATTTTCATATTATACGAATAATAAACAGATGGTATTTAATCTAACATTAGCTTAGATATTCAGGATCGACAACCTATTTTTGGCCAGCTTTTATGAAGGTTAATTTACTATTAACATATCTGAGATAAAATTAGATAAAAATAGTGATTTTTGATAATTGAAACATTAGTAAATATAGTATAGTAATTCCCATACTGGTAAGGTACAAAATCCGTTTGTTTTAGGGAATAGGGAACACTTAATTGGAAACAGGGAACAGGGAACAGGGAATAGAATAGAAATGAATATTAGGTGTACCTCATTAGCCTGATCAACGCTATATTCCTGAAGAGAGAAATGGCAGAAGAAGTAAGTTATTGAGATAATTAACTAATAAAAACACAAAATCAGGAGATATAGTTGACAATGAACAGAACTAAATTGTTACCAACCTTAATAGCAACTACTACAATGTTGTTGGCAACAACAGGAAAGGTTGAAGCTATTACTTTTGCTGGAACATCATCTGGTTCATGGGGTCTACCCGTTGTATCTGCTGGTGCGGAATTTCTTTCCAATGAAAACGGTGGGACAAATAACAGGTTAACTTGGGGAACTCATGCAGCTAATTCCTTCACAAATTATGTTCAATATGATGGTTTAGGTTTCAGCACTGGTGTAAATACCCAGTTTGCTGTTGGTGATTTAACTTATCGGAATGGTTCCACATATAATTCTTTTAATGGAGATTTTCCTCTAGAGGTTAAGCTATCTTTTACTAATCCTTTCAATAATGCAGAAAACTTAAACTATACTTTCAACATTTTTAACACTCCTAACATTACAGGAGACTCAGTTTTAGATGGAGATAAACTCAAATTTCAAGCTAATGGTCTCACAAGTGATTCTTTTAACTTTGCTGGAGTAAATTACACAGTAAAACTAATCGGTTTTTCTAGTGACGGTGGTAATACTTTCGTCAGTGAGTTTAATTCCCCAGAAGAGTCAACAGCAGAGGCAATGTTATATGCTAAAATCGTGGATGTTCCCGAACCTACCGCAGTATTTGGTTTGGGTTTACTTGGTGTTTATCTAGCAGGTTCATTGAAGAAAAAGCCTCAATAGTGGCTTTCAGGTATAGGTTCAATAATTAATAATTAATAATTAATAATTAATAATTAATTATTACCTCTTCTTAAAACATTGAGGATTGCTTAAAAGGAATTTTTTTGTTTTTTCTCCTTGCTCATGAGAGGCTTTAAACCTTAATTTTTCGGTAAACAGGTAGACAAATAGTTATTGCTATATGTTTACCGAAAAATTAATAATTAATAATTAAATAATTCGCGCCTTGAAGCCTCCCCTTGGATAGGGGAAAACAAAGAAAATATTCCTTATATTCAATCCTCTCGGTTAAAACTCGAGGTAATTATCAATTATCAATTATCCATTAATGAAAGCGGTTTTTCTGCACGGTAGACCACAGTAGGGGCGAATGGCTATTTGCCCCTACTGAGTTTTGGTTATGACGTGAGGTCATTAATCTGAAAAGCCCTGTATAGAAGCAATTTGGAATATTAGCCAAAGTGCGAGTTTTTGGCAAAGGAGTCAGTCGGACGTCCTCAGAAGTCAGGAGATGGAGAAATAGAAGAGGGGAAAAAGGTAGAAACATAGATATATTCACCATCTCCTCATCGCCTCATCACCCAATCACCCCATCTCCTCATCACCCAATCACCCAATCACCCCATCTCCTCATCACCCCATCTCCTCATCACCCCATCACCCCATCACCCCATCACCCCATCACCAAATCACCCAATCACCCCATCTATCTATATAGAATAGGGGAAAAAGGTAGAAACATAGATATATTCACCATCTCCGAATCTTCCCTGATCCAGACATGATATAATAGTATCTTCGCATAATTAATTATCAAAAAGTCCTGTAGACATAGGCGTGATAATTAAAAATTAAATCAATCCCATACGCATAAATCATCAATTCTTTCCCCCTACTCCCGTACGGGCGATTCGCGAATCGCTCCTACTCCCTACTCCCTCTTTTCCGGAGATGTCCTGTGTTTATAGTTGTGCTTCAGCACACTCAATATGTGGAGCAGCGCTAAAGCACAACTACAAGCTGTTATTATAACTATTTTACCGAACATGATATAAGTCCTGATGATATTAGATGAAACAAAACAAGGTATTTGTGTGATTAACTACTGACTCCTGACTCCTAACTTTTAGGTTCTATCCAAACTTTCATTCCCTCTACTCTTAGAGATTTATTGCGAGTACCACAATATTGACCATTTGAATAAACTGGCAAATCTCCCATATTTTGTACATGAGCAGTGTAGAATACATCATAACTACCAGCTTGAGGACCTGTAAGTTGCAGAGCAAATCCTTCTAGTCTACGCGCTCTTCCACGTTCCCCTGCTAATTTTCCTGCTTTTAACCAAGGAGTATCACCAACTCCACCAATATTTGCCATATATTCCAAATTTAACCCAGGAATAGGGGGTTCTATATTAATTTGAAAAGCTTCGACACGGAAACCTTGACCGCGAGTACCTGCATATTCTCCAGCAGCAAATGAGCGATCGCCCATATTTTGTATATGAACTATAACTTTTAATCCGACAGATGTTCCTGACTTTTGATTAGTCGTTTCTCCAAACATGATATTTGGTCTTTGAATTTTAGGAGAATTTTGAGGCGTTTCTACTCCAGGAACAATAATAATTTCGTCTAGAGGTTTTGCTGGTGTCGGATCTTCTAAAATCATTATATCTGGATCGTCAATAGGTGCTTGATTAGGTTCGCCACCACCAGAGGGTACTACTATTAAAGGTGGTAAATTTCCAGTAGTTGACTTTTGAGGATTAGTTGCTTGACTAGCAAGATTTTCAGTTCGCTCTAATTCTTCAAGTGCAGGTAATTTAATTCTAGATGTTGTTGGTAAAGAATTATTGGCAATTATCAGCTTTCCTCTAGATATAGCTAACATTAATTTTTTGCCAAAGGTTATGTTAACTTTTTCTTCCAATTCTAACCACTGTTCGTCATCTAAATTTTTTCCCTGTTTAACAAGTTTTAATACTGCTGAAAGTGGATGTCTATCTTCAATTAAAGCTTGAGCATTATCAGGTAATTTTTCAGATTTTGTCTCAGATATTAGTTTATATAGTTCTTTTGCTTGTGCTTTAACTGATTGTAAAGGAGGAAATTCTGGTTGTTCTTGATGAGCGATCGCTAAAATTTGATTAAGAATATCTAAAGCTGGTTGACTTCCTGATAATTTTGTGGTTTTTGTAACTGCTTTAATTAAGTTTTCTAAGTCTGTAAAGGAAAGTATTGCCCCAGTAGAAACTTGAGATGTTTGTGCCAATTTTAGTCCTTGCTCTTTCAGATGAGCAAAATCTTTACAGTAGGCCATCAGTTCTTCTAGTAAACTTTCTGAAGGAGGAGTACCTGCATTTTGTAATTCTTTAGCTGCTAGGGAGACGCGAATACCTAAGTTAGGAAAATTTTCTGATAGGGATGCTAGTTTTTCTAACAAGTTATGATGAGTTGTTTCCATACTGTTGTTACGGTAAAATCCTACAGTCACAATTTTACCGCTTCAGGAAAAATAATAATTCCCCTATTGCCAGTTTAAGACTGGAGATGCTATCCTTAAATTTATATGTTAGGGCGCGTAGCTCAGTGGATAGAGCACCAGATTCCGGTTCTGGGTGTCGGGGGTTCAAATCCCTCCGTGCTCGTTGGAGGAAGTAAGGCAGAAGGCAGAAGGAAAAAAATATCCTAGAAATAGCGCTTCTTAAGGAACTACTCCCTACTCCCTACTCCCTACTCCCCAAATAACTAATTACCACCAAAACTAGGATTTGAATTGGGAGGAGGAGCTGTCAATACAGATTGATTATAGGGGTTAATCAAATCAGGAGTCCGAATAACTGGGGTACTAGAAAATTGTCGTCTTTGTTCATCTATATATAACTGGTTAACTCGGCGATTATCACTCTCAATAGCTTGCTCTGGATACTTGGGAATACCAAAATAACGACCTATCTGATGCAAGATGTCTCTGTTCCCAAAAAAGTTACCAGAACGTCTTTGAGTTGCTCGGTTAAACTTTTCTGCAAAAGGTTGATATGTACGGGCAGGATCTTCTGGATGTCCCGCTTGAGCAATCTGGACAGATGTTAGGGTCGCGATCGTAGAAAAAAGAATCGTGCCACTGAGACTTTTCCAATTCATGGCCATAGATTATAATTTATTTAGATTATCATTGCTAAATTGCTCGTATTATATCAGTGATACAAAATCGGGTGATTGATTCAAGGTTATTTGTCCCATCCCCAAATCGGATGTACGGCAAAGACTTTGAGTTTTTTGATGACCCTATTATTAAGGTAGATTTTGTCTGAGATTATAAAGCCAAAAATTATCTTTGCTAATCTTTGAAGGTGTTTTGGGTGTTGGAGAATAGGTTATAGGCAAAAAGAGTTTGCCAACCAACTCATATCAGATCCGGATTGAATACTTATTATATATTTGAGGGAGATGGGGTATTGGAGAGAATAGGGATATTTACTATTGAAGTGAGAGAATAGCTTTTTTTTAATTAAGCTAAAACTGTAAATTCAGTCATCAGCTCTTACCTAGTCTCTTGCAGAGGAAGTGCGTTATCAGCTATTTCAGAGAAAATTAAAAGTTACTGCCAAAGTACACTCCTTTAACCTTAAAATGAATAATTCATTATTTGCTGAAGTGCTGACTGCGCTAGAGCTGAATGCTTACCTAAAACCTACTACCTAATACTTTCTTCAACTATTTTTTGATTGTTTAGCATGACAAACCAAATTTCATCTTTAGATTCAACTACTGCTGATTTAATAACTATTAGACAACAACTACTCGATCTGTTTTGTCGGTTAGCTTATCGTGAGGGAAATTTTGTACTATCCTCTGGGCAAAGTAGCTCCTATTATATAAATGGTAAATACGTTACTCTTCATCCCCTGGGCGCTCTGATAATAGGCAGATTACTATTGTCCATACTACCTGAAGATACTCAAGGAGTGGCAGGTTTAACATTGGGTGCCGATCCAATTGTGACTGCTGTGAGTGTGGTATCTGCTTATGAAAATCGACCTATACCAGCTTTAATTATCCGTAAACAAGCTAAAGGACATGGCACAATGTCTTACATTGAAGGGCCAATATTAGAGGCTAATGCCAAAGTAGTTGTTTTGGAAGATGTCGTAACAACTGGAGCATCAGCAATGCTAGCTGTTAATCGACTACGAGAGGCAGGTTATCAGGTTAATCAGATTTTTTCTCTTGTTGATAGACAGCAAGGTGGTGGAGAATTTTATGAGAAAGAAGGTATTGAGTTTGAGTCAATATTTACTATATCAGAGCTGCAAGAAAATCTGAAAAATATTAGCCATAAAAATGACGACTAAAGCAGATTATACAAATTCAGAATGGGAGTTATTATTACAAGCAATTACTTTGGTTTCGATGATAATTATTGCCTCTGAATTTACAGTTTTTTCAGCTATTAAAGAAGTATTTACTTTTAGCAAAGAAATTAAGCACGCTAAGTTAAATTATCAGGATAATCAACTGATTCATAATTTGTTGGTAGATACTTCTGATGCCGAAAAAACAACTCAAATAAATGAGATAGAAAATTCAGAAAATTTTGAAGATTTTCTCGAAAATGTACTAGAAAAACTTAAGGCTGCGGTAGCGATCGCTCATCTTAAAGCGACTCCGAAAGAAGCTCAAGAATACAAAGAATTTCTCTATGAAATAGCTCATCAAATAGCTAATGCTTCTGGAGAAGGAATATTTGGTACAGGACCTAAAATTAGTCAAAAAGAAGCTCTAGTTTTAGAGCAAATCAAAAAAGCTCTTGAACTAGATTAATCGATCGGATTAAATATTAGGAGGTAAGAAACTATACCGTTTCACGGAAGTGAAAAGTAAAAAGTCATGCATTAATATTTGATAGGCTCAAAACTTTGACACTATAGTAATTTAAGCAAATTATTTCACATCTTTAGTTTGAAACTATTTGTGACGTCTTTAAAGTGAATTGGTATAGAGTTAGATTTCATCGGTTAATCTTCTCGCCATTCTTCTCTACCAATCAAATCAACAATACGGTATCTAGACAGAAAGTCATTTCTCTCTAATTCTGACTCAATTTCATCCCAATCCCGATTAGGAATATACCAACGGAGAGTATAAATAGATTGATGACGACTAATAAGTTTTTGTCTTAATAATTCCCGTGCTTCATCCTTGATAACATCAAGAGAGTAGAGAGTAGCTTGAACCATTGGATTTCTCCTAAGCGTAGATATTGTTAAACAGACAATTAACCAGAATTAGTAATTTCGAGTGAAACTTTTTGTTTGCCAAAAATCTAACTCATATCTAGAAACATAAATCTGATTATTCTAGAAATATTTGTGTTTTGCTGTAGCTGCTTTGACGTTTTAAAAAGCTGATTTTTGGTAAGTTTGATAATTAACCTTGAAAATTTCGATATGTGTAGACCTTTATCAGTTATCAGTGAAAATATTCTAGGGAACGGGTTAATTTCATTCTGGTTAAATTATTATTTTCTGTTTCTTTTTTTGGTTGAGAAGCTGTTTGAAATCTAGAGTCGTTATCTTGAAATACTGGGTCGGCAATAACAGCTACTTTTTTCGGAGCAGGGGGTCTATCTTTGACTTGTTCTCTAAGAATAGAAATACTTGAAGCTGAAGGTAAGGTGACAATTTCATGGTTGACAATTAGGGGTTGATAATTTTGACCCCCCTCATTCCCCCCTGCAAGGGTGGAGGATTTTTCTCCTTCTACTATATTTCCCCCCTCTCGGAGTAGGAGA
>NZ_JAAHGT010000438.1 GCF_010672385.1 Okeania sp. SIO2F4 | reverse complement strand
CAAATAAATGATAATTCAACCCCTAAACCTGGGCGTAAATGGCGTGATATTCAAGGAAAAGCAACTTATCCATTAGTAGGAGAAGATGCTCAAGAATGGGTTTCTCGAACTCGTCAAGAAGCCACATAAAACCGCGAAAAAATTATCCGCAATAATTATGAAAGTTAATAATGCTATTCAAGGAGTTAGGCAACTATTTTTAGATACTGCGCCAATTATTTACTATGTAGAAAATCACCCCAATTATTATCGACTAACTGAAGCTATTTTTGATGGAATAGATGAGGGTTTACTTTTGGGAGTAACTTCTCCAATTACTTTGTCTGAGTGTTTAGTACATCCTTACAAATTAGGTTTAATAGCACTTGCTCAGGATTTTATTGATTTAATTGTTTATGGAGAAAATATTAACTTTATACTCATTGATGAAGACATCGGCAAGTTGGCGGCACAAATGAGAGCAAGGTATAATTTATCATTAACTGATTCTTTACAAATTGCTGTTGCTATTCAATCAAAATGTGAGGCTTTTTTAACCAATGATTTACAGTTAAAACGAGTCAATGAGTTATCTATTTTAGTAATCAGTGAATTAACATTATGATTCTATTAATATGACAGCAGTTTTTCAACAAACTTTAGGGCAATTTCCTATGATTTCCACCTTAATTAACCGTCTAATATTTGCTTCTCGCCCCATGAATAGTCAAGATTGGTTAGTCGTAGGGGTTACATTGTTAGTTTATGGAGCGATCGCCTTACCATTAGGTTTTAATTCTAGATTTTTGCAAGTAAGTCGAGGTTTTCGGAATCTCAAAGAATTATTTCAGGGGTTGGTAGTGGCATTCTTTACTCCAGCTTTAATAGAAGAGCTGATATTTCGAGTTTTATTATTACCTCATCCCACCGAGAGAGTTTCAACTATTATATGGTGTTTGTGGGCAGCGTTAAGTTTATTTTTATTCATTATTTATCATCCAATTAATGCTCTAACTTTCCATCGCCAAGGAAACCCAACTTTTATGACACCAATTTTTTTGATATTGACAGGATTTTTAGGTTTAGGATGTACAGTAGCTTATAAATTAACTGGTTGTTTGTGGGTTCCAGTAATTATTCATTGGGCAGTAGTTGTGATTTGGCAATATTGGTTAGGTGGTAAGGAAATATTGTATGGGAATAACTAATATCAGATCAGATAGAATTGGGTAGGTTGGGTTGAAGAATGAAACCCAACATTCTGTACCATGACTTTAATTATTACATTAGAGCGGGTTTACTTAATCTTAGGGTAAGCATAAAAATTTCTACTAAAACCCGCCCCTACTATTGTATGTCAGTCTACTATGCGCTATCAAATCTTACTTTTGACTTTTGACTTCACTTCGCTTTCACCAAATCCACACCCAATCGCTTCAACGAAAGTCGCTCATTTTCCACATCCACAAAAATAGTGTCACCATCATTAAATTCACTACGCAAAATACTCTTTGCAATTTGGGTTTCTAACTCCCGCTGAATTGCCCGCTTCAACGGTCTCGCGCCATACACCGGATCGTACCCAACATCTGCCAAAAAGTTAACAGCAGCATCAGCAAGTTTCAGTGACATCTTACGTTCAGCTAACCGTTTCTCTAAACGCACAACTTGCAACTGCACAATTTCTCGTAATTGCTCTTTCTGCAACCCATGGAAAATAATACTTTCATCAATACGGTTGAGAAATTCTGGGCGGAAAGCACCACGCAAAGCATCCATAACCCGATGTTGCATTTGCTCATAGTCATCAGTGACATCCAAAATATACTGAGACCCAATATTGCTAGTCATAATAATCACGCTATTCTTAAAATCAACCGTGTGACCTTGAGCATCAGTAACGCGCCCATCATCCAATATTTGCAGCATAATATTAAACACATCCGGGTGCGCTTTTTCAATTTCATCAAATAAAATCACCGTATATGGGCGACGGCGAATAGCTTCAGTTAACTGACCGCCTTCATCATAACCCACATATCCAGGAGGTGCGCCAATTAAACGAGATACAGCGTGTTTCTCCATATACTCAGACATATCAATGCGCACTATCGCATCTTCGGTGTCAAAAAGATATGCTGCCAATGCCTTTCCTAATTCTGTTTTCCCCACACCAGTCGGACCCAGGAAAATAAAACTAGCAACTGGACGGTTGGGGTCTGCCAAACCGGCACGCGATCGCTGAATGGCATCAGCAACAGCAGTCACTGCTTCATTCTGACCAATAACTCGTTTATGCAACTCTTCTTCCAGATGTAACAGTTTTTCTTTTTCCGACTCTACTAATTTACTGATGGGAATACCAGTCCACTTAGAAATAATTTCAGCAATATCAGCTTCGGTTACCTCTTCCCGCAACAAAGTCTGACCGCTAGTTTGAGTTGCTTCCAGTTTTGCCTCTGCTTCCTCTACTTGTTTTTGCAAGTTAATCAGTTTACCGTATTTCAACTTGGCAGCACGGTTGAGGTCATAATTTCGTTCTGCTTGTTGAATCTCAATATTGATTTTATCCATCTCTTCTTTGAGAGTCTGAATTTTGCCAATGATACCTTTTTCTGATTCCCACTGAGCATTAAGTGCGCGTTGCCCTTCTTTCAAATTTGCTAAATCTTTTTCTAGTCTCTCTAACCTTTCTTTGGAAGCAGCATCACTTTCTTTTTGCAGTGATAATTTCTCCATTTCTAGTTGAAGAATTTTGCGGTCAATTTCATCAAGTTCCTCTGGTTTGGAGGTAATTTCCATTTTCAATTTAGCAGCAGCTTCATCTACTAAGTCGATCGCCTTATCTGGGAGGAAGCGATCGCTAATATACCGAGTAGATAATGTAGCAGCAGCAACTAAAGAACTATCGGAAATTTTCACACCATGATGTACTTCATAGCGTTCTTTGAGACCTCGTAAAATTGAGATGGTGTCTTCTACACTGGGTTGGTCTACATAAACTTGTTGGAAACGACGTTCTAAGGCAGCATCTTTTTCAATATATTTGCGGTACTCATCCAAAGTTGTCGCTCCAATACATCTTAGTTCCCCTCTAGCTAACATTGGTTTGAGCAAGTTACCTGCATCCATTGCACCTTGAGTTGCACCTGCTCCGACAACGGTGTGAATTTCATCTATAAATAAAATGATTTTTCCATCTGAGTCGGTAACTTCTTTGAGAACAGCTTTCAGACGTTCTTCAAATTCCCCTCTAAATTTCGCACCAGCAATTAATGCACCCATATCTAAGGCAATGAGTTGGCGTTCTTTCAAAGACTGAGGAACATCCCCAGCGATGATGCGTTGTGCTAAACCTTCGGCGATCGCCGTTTTCCCGACTCCAGGTTCACCCATTAATACTGGGTTATTTTTAGTACGACGACTGAGTATTTGAATGGTGCGTCGAATTTCGTCATCACGTCCAATAACGGGGTCAAGTTTTCCTTCACGAGCAAATTCTGTGAGGTCGCGACCGTATTTTTCCAGCGCTTCATATTTGCCTTCAGGGTTTTTATCTGTTACTTTGTTATTACCTCGAACTTGAGAAATAGTTTCTTTGAGCTTTGCTTCATCTAATTTAAACTCTTTATAGAGATTTTTACCAAAGCGATCGTCTTTCAGGTAGGCAAGTATAAGATGTTCGATGGAGATGTATTCGTCTGTGTATTCTTGGCGATATTTTTCGGCATTGTCTAATAAAGTATCGAGACTGCGACCTAAGTAAATATTATTGGGTGTATTTTTGACTTTTGCTTGACGGTTAATAAAAGTGTCTGTATATTCTTGTACTTTAGAATTTGAAACCCCTGCTTTATTAAATAGACTGGTTGCCAGTCCATTTTGTTCTAACAAAGCTTTCATTAGATGTTCAGTTTCAATTTGTTGATTTTGAGAAGTTTTAGCAATGTCAGGAGTACGAGATATTGCTTCCCAAGCTTTTTCTGTAAATTGGTTAGGATTATTTGGCTGCATAATTTTTGGTTTTTTGATTTTTTGTCTATATGTTTTTCTTTAATTCTAACTTGTAGGTCTGAATAAATTTTAGTAGAAAAAACCGTTGTTTTTTATTGGGTATTTACCCTTTGGTATAACCTTGATGAATTTTTTTTAATTATCTATTAGAATTTTTACCCGAATTAAATACCGTTCAGATTATTACTCTTTCTGGAAAACAAACAGTAACTTTATAATTTTCTTCTGACGGACTTTCTATATCAACCTTTGCTCCCATTATTTTAGATAAACCTTGATAATCTCTCAACATTAAATAACGGTAATGCCATAATAGATTATAGTTCAATACATGGACTTGATTTTTATTTTTTATGCCAATACCACTAACTTCAAAAAATATGTAATTCTGAGAACTATTCAAATACTGGAAAAATTTATTTTGATAATTTTCTAGTTCCTGAGTGTTTACCTTTTTGACACTGAGTGTAACCATTCTATCTTCTGTCTTTTCAATGCTGCTAACTAATAAAGTTATGAGTATATCTTTTACTTTTGACATCTTTGCATACATAGTACCCAGATTTTCTCCTAAGATTAATTTGAAAGTATTCCCATTTTTATCTGTAATATTCTTGGCTGTACTAACCACATCTTGAATTAGCTGATTAACATCAAGATTTTCCAAATCAAGTGTAATTTGACCAGTTTCTATTTGGGCAATATATGAGCAATCGCTAACCGTTTTTAGGAGGTGTATAACAATTTACTTCATCCTTAAAACTATGTAATTATGTGCATTATTCAATGACTCGGCATTTTGATTTTGATAATTTTTTAGTTTCTGATTATTTACTCTTTCTACACTGACTGTAATCACACCATCTTCTGTAAATTTAGCTGCATTATCCACTATTTTTCTAAGTACCTCTTTCACTATTGTATAATAAGGTTAAGATACTGAGACTGTGACCTAAGTAAATATTATTGGGTGTATTTTTGACTTTCCGTTGACGCTTGATAAAGGTGTCTGTGTATTCTTGTAATTTGGAAGTTGAAACTCCTGCTTTGTTAAATAGAGTTGTTGCTAGTCCATTTTGTTCTAACAAAGCTTTCATTAGATGTTCAGTTTCAATTTGTTGATTTTGGTAAGTTTTAGCAATGTCAGGAGTACGGGATATTGCTTCCCAAGCTTTTTCTGTAAATTGGTTAGGATTATTTGGCTACATAATTTTTTGTCTTTTTGTATATATTTTTTTATTTAATTTTCACTCGTAGCTATGAATAAATTTTAGTAAAAAAAACTGAGTTTTTTCCTGACGGAATGCTCCGCAAACATGTCGCTTAGAGAAACAGTTAACAGTACCTCCTGGAATAGAGAAGTTTGAAATACTTATTTTTCTTTTTTTATCCCCTTTATATCATGTCCGTTGGTATAGCACCGTGTAAAAGCTGGAGAAATATTTACCATATTTAAAGTTTTTCCTTTTCTTAAAGCTTCTTTCCTAGATAACTAAAACCTTCATTTTTAACTCTCAATTCTCAACTCTCAATTATTAATTATTAATTATTAATTATTAATTCTATATAATTACCCTTTCAGGAAACCAAACAGTGAATTTTGAACCTTTTCCAGACTCACTTTTGACAGCAATTTCCGCCCCCATTCTCTCGCATAAACGTTGACATATTGCTAATCCTAAACCAGTGCCACCATACCTACGGGTAGTAGAAGCATCTGCTTGAGTAAAAGGTTTAAATATATGTTTTAACTGTTCTTCTGTCATCCCAATACCAGTATCAATTACCTGAAAAACTATGTAGTTTTGTTCATTATTTAATAATTCTGAATTTTGATTTTGATGATTTTTGGGTTTCCTATTTTTAACTTTTTCAACACTAAGTGTAATTACACCATCTTCTGTAAATTTAGCTGCATTACCCAGTAAATTTATCAGTACCTGTCTCACTTTTGGCATATCTGCATACATATTACCCAGATTTTTTCCTAAAATTAATTTAAATTTATTACGTTTTTTTTCCGTAAGATTTTTGGCTGTACCAACTACATCTTCAACTAGCTTTTTAACCTCAATACTTTCTAAATAAAGTGTAACTTGACCTGCTTCTATTTTAGAAATATCTAAGATATCACTAATCATTTCTAGGAGGTGTGTACCTGCTAGCTTAATTCTTTCTAGATCGGAGACAAAATCTTCATATCCTGCTTCCACAGCATCCTCATAAAGAAGATCGCTATAACCAATAATTGCATTTAGAGGTGTACGTAGTTCGTGACTCATAGTAGCTAGAAAAGCACTTTTAGAACGGTTTGCTGCTTCTGCTTTAAGTTTAGCTTCCTGGAGTTTGTCTGTGTATTCTGCTACTTTACCAATTAACTCATTCAGAGATACTGTTAATTCCCCTATTTCATCATCTGTGGTTACAGGAAGTTTTAGTTCAAAGTTAGCTTCTTTTGTAACTTGTTCGGCAACTTTGGTTATTAGTTTTAAGGGACTTGCGATCGACTTGCTCGTATAAATAGCCATCATTACTGCAGTTATTACCGACAGTAGTAGGCTACCTATTAATATTTTTATTCCTAATTCTTCTACTTTTTGATAATCTTTAAATCCTTGTTCTACTCTCTGATCGGCTACTATAGCTAATTGTTCTGAATCTTGTGATAATTTTTCTAGTTTTATAGCAATTTCACTATTAGTAATTTTACTCAGTGATGGAAGTGATGCAGTTTCTACTTTTGTTTGAGGTGGTATCTGTTTAATTTCTTGAATTAAACTTTCTAATTGCTCAATATAAACCTCTAGGGGATTAACATAAGTTTGGATAAATTCTTGAAGCTGAACATAATCTGTGTTTTGATTGACACTTTTATCCCCTATTTCTATAATTGATTCTAGTTGTTTAACAATTGTATTAACTTCATAAAAACTTGATAATTTTAGGGATATTTTTTTTTCTAAAATTTCCCGGTTATTGATTAAACTAGGCAACTCTTTTTGCAGGATACTAACTTTTAAGACTTTTTTTGTAAGATTTGTCAGTAAGTCTACTTGTTCTTGAGCTTGTTCTATCTTTTCTCTAATTTGATGTTTATAATTTAACTCTAATATCCGCCCTGTCAAAACTCCTAAAGTCGCAATACTGATTGCCAGAGCATAGCCAAATCCTATTTTTTTTCTGATTCCTATGCTACTCAGCAAATGTTTTGATCCGGTTTTTTGCCGGAGCATAGACTGTTTTCTTGATATGGAAGTTAATGACATCTGCTCTGGTATTCCTTAGCCCTAATCATATAGGTATATTTTATTCTAATCTAATATTCACGCGCGGCCTTATTCGTAGAAATTATTTGATTACTTCCAGAGGTTAATACTAATAGACCATAATTTTTTTCTTTACCATGAGATGCACTTTTTTGCAATAAATTTACTACTCTAGTTTTCAGGAGTAAGTATCAATCCCTCAACCCTGGATAATTGTAGAAAAAAATCACTTTCTAATTAAATTTTTTTTGTTGTCATACCACCCAGAGATATTTTAACTATCTAGAATATATGAATATATAATGAGAAGCTGTTAACTTCATTTAACTATGAAGCTAATAGCTAAGGACTGAGGGCTGAATTCTGAATTTGATTGATGATTTATTTATCTCAACCTTGGTTGAAGACCCCCGCTATCCATCACCCCTAACTACCCTTCCCTACCTATCCCTTATAAGGACTGAAAACCTT
>NZ_JAAHGT010000437.1 GCF_010672385.1 Okeania sp. SIO2F4 | reverse complement strand
GGGTTTTCTGTTCCTCCTGGAGGGGAGCTTCGCTAACAATGCACCAGCCTCCAAGGCCCTCGCCTCTTTCCGGTCTTACGGCGCGCTCCTAAAGACTTGCCAGCGCCACCAAAGGGGGTCTCCCCATGAGCGACTGGCGCTGACACTGCTAGCCCAGCAGCCTTTAGATACTAAAGCACACTATTGGAAAAACCGCAAGATTGATTGGTTTTCCCATGCGACACTCCTGACCTCAGGAGAGCGCGGGTCTTCAAGCAACGTTGAGATAAATTCAGAGCAACCATAATTATTGGAAATGAAACAAAATTTTACAATCTATAGTAATTGCAAAACTTTTCTATTAATTAATATCATATTCGCTAAAAGAGTTATAATTATCCTTGTAGTTGGGCTTTAGCCCGAACATAAATATTTGAAGGGCTAAAACCCAACTACAAACAAAGTTTTTATTATAACTAATTATCCGGATATGATATAACTCAAAAATTAGGTTGCTCAGAAAAATCAGATTTTTTTTCTGAGGATATCAATATTTATTGATTGATATCAACTGTTTTGAGATAGAACAAATTAGTCATAATTCTAATGATATTCAACCTTGACAAACGAACTTCAATATTCCCCAACTTAAATAACCTTTCCTTCCTGCTTCTATCCAATGGTTCAAACCAGTTTTCATCCGTTCAATATACTCCTCACCACTCGCTGCAACTGCTTTTTCATAATTTTCCTCCACGCTCTTGAGAATACGTTGGTAGTGGTTAACTAACTGCTCAGAGAGATCGATAACTTCAACTTCCTGAAGACCTGATAAATCTGCAATTCTCCGATAAAAAGCTATTGAACCTAGAGAAGTCAAATGAATGCGGTCTAACACAGGTTTAAGAACTCCTTCCGGACAATCATCACTTTGCATGGGATCGGTAAATATAAATTCTCCACCACGTTTGAGTACCCGTTGCACTTCTTTGAAGACTTGAATCCGATTTCCACTATGGAGAATAGCATCTTGAGACCAAACGACATCTACACTTTTGTCTTCCAAGGGGATATCTTCAAAACTGCCATCAATCACTTCAATTAAAGATGTTAAACCCTCTTCCTCATTTAACTCGCGGTTTCGTCGATTTTGAGTTTCACTTAAATTTAAACACTGCACTCGACAACCATAAGTTTTAGCTAGGTAACGAGCGCCTCCTCCATATCCAGAACCAATATCTAAAACCTGATGATTTTTGCTCAATTTGAGGTGAGACGCAATCTTTTCTACTGTACGGCGACTAGCATCAAATACTGGTTCATCTTCACTCTCGTAAATGCCTATGTGAATATCCTCACCGCCCCACATCATAGCATAAAAACGGTCGGCACTATCACTATTGTAGTATTCCCGAGCGGTGCTAACGGTTGGGGAATAGTTCATAGTTTTATTTTCTAAAGGTTGAGAGTTGTAACTCTTTTCAGCAACATGGATAAAAAAGTCTTGCTCATCGTGATGATAAGTTTCCTGAAAGTCGCCATAGGTTTTAACCCGCTGAAAACCAACCTCCAACATTAACTGTCGGGTATAATTTTTCCGCAGAGGAAACATATTGAGATGATAGACTGATTTATCGGGGAACTCATATCTAAATCTTGTCAAACTCTCATCCACATATTCCGGTTCAGCTTTAATATTTTCCCCACAATAATAATAGATGTGCTTTGAGGAAAATCCCAAATCAAGAATTGCATCATAGTTACGCTGATCCAAAATAAGTATACCATCGTGTCTCAAAGCTGCATAAAATTCTGCGAGAACTTTCCGGCGATCGCGTTCTGAGAACAAATGGGTAAAAGAGTTACCCAAACAGATAACTGCATCAAACTTACCATCAATATTACGATTTAGCCAACGCCAATCTGCTTGTACAGTTTGTAATATCAGGTCGTAGGAACGACCATTGGCAAAAGCTTGGGCCAACATTTCTGGATTGCCATCGGCACTGACAACATCAAAACCAGCTTGGCGGAGGCGAATAGAATGAAAACCTGTCCCTGTTGCCACATCTAGGACTTTTTTGGCACCATACTGTTTAAGAATGTCGATAAAAAAGCTTCCTTCACTTTTGGCCCTAGTTTCCCAATCAATCAACTCATCCCATTTGGACACAAAACCCTGAATATATTGAGTTTGATAGTGGGATGTATCTTTGACTTTCTCAGAAGAATTATTATTTTCTTGCTCAGAGAGGTTAGTTTTTGTTTCACTTATCATACTAATAATAGCTTTTTTTTAGAGTAGAACTTATAGCATCTTATACATACTATGAGACCCTAGTCAAATTAATGCTTGATTAAATATAGTAATCCGATCATTGGTGGTGACAATTTTTATCATAGAGTTGTTGTGAATTAAGATCGGCAAGCTGCTAAAACCCTTGTCAGTTAGAGAGTATAGCTGTTTTATTCAATAAATAAAATGTTTATATAGTCAGCTTTTTAGAAGTTTCAATTTTTATTTCCCAACAACTCTAATTAAATCTAACTTTTCAAATAACTAACTAACCGGACTATAACTAATATCAAATCCGGTAGCATTGGTATAATTCAGGATTAGGGAAGAATAGTCAATATTGTAGGGGCGATTCGCATAGATGCCCCTACTCACGATTGAATTATATCAATCCGAAGCTAGCGGATTTAATATAATAGAGTTGTTGGGAAATAAGGTAGAATTAGTCAAGAATAAGTTGGCCAGAAAAATGCTAAACGTTGAACGAGCCCTAAAACAAGACAGGTTACTAAGAGCATTAACACGATTAAACTCTAAAGCATTTGAATCGTTGTTGAAGTCTTTTAACCAAATGTATGAGCAAACATTACTGGAGAAACCTCGTAGCTCGCTCTGTTGGAGGTGGCCGTAAGGCTCGTTTACGTACGAATAAGGACAAATTATTTTATATTCTCTTCTACTTTAAATGTTATCCCACCTTTGATTTGGCTGGTATCTTGTTCGATATTAACCGTAGCCATGCCCATTATTGAGTGCATCGTTTACAACCAATTTTAGAAGCTACATTGGGAGAGAAAAAGGTACTACCAGAGCGTCAAATCAACTCGGTTAAAGTATTTATAGAACGTTTCCCTGGAGTCGAATAATAGTAATGGATGGCACACAACGGCCGATACAAGGACCAACTGACTCAGAGAAACAAAAACTAAATTATTCGGGAAAAAACAAGTGTCATACTCGCAAACATTTAGCAGCAGTAGACCAAAACAAGCGAGTACTAGTCTTAACTCAGGTAAAAGAAGGTAAGTTACATGATCAAAAGTTTCACGACCAGGAAAAAGTTGTTGGTAATATACCTTTAGAGATTCCAATTGAGGTAGATAGTGGTTTTCAAGGTATCCACGCGCCAATATGAAAATATCTCTATCCCCCATAAAAAACCCAAGGGAGGAGAATTAACTCAACAGCAAAAGTCAGAAAACCGAAATTTGAGTCAATCAAGGGTGAGATGTGAAAACGCTTTCGCCGGAGTTAAACGTTATGGTGCACTCAGCCAGATTTATCGTAATCATGCATAGTGATTTTGATGACAAATTGATGCTAACTGCTAGTGGGTTATGGAATTTATACTTAATGGTAGCATAAACAATACAATAACTAACCAAAGTTCTGAGTTTTCGTTTTCCTTTTTCCCTACTTAAGTTATTTCCCAACAACTCTAATATTAAGTCCGGTTAATTATTTTGAATAATCAAGCTGTTTTAGTTTTGAGTTACCTATGGAAACAGTTTAACCATTACCATTCGTACTACTATTCTTTGTCAAAACTTTTTCCGCTAACTTATCTGGCATTTCTTGTAAATGATCGAACTGCCAATTAAAACAACCGACTCCCATTGTTTGCGATCGCAACTCCACAATTAAATCTTGCATTTCTGAAAAAGCTAAATAAGCAGAAGTCTTATCCCATCCTTTCCAGTCATTCATACCTTCATAACCCAATATCTGACCGCGACGGATACTAATTAACTGCAAAACTTTTGAGGTAAACTCACTGGGTGCAAAAATTTCCACTAAAGCAATAGGTTCTAACAATACTGGTTGGCACTCACTCATTCCCTGCTGCATTGCTACCCGCGCTGCTTGCTTGAATGCTTGCTCGGAACTATCAACAGAATGATACGACCCATTTGTCAATGTCACCGCCACATCTACCACCGGAAAACCAAGGGGACCATGTTCGAGATATTCTCGAACTCCTGTTTCCACACCGGGAATATATTGCTTCGGTATCACACCACCAACAATGGTTTGACTAAAATTAAAACCTGACCCCCGTGGCAACGGTTGAATGTCTAAATACACATCTCCAAATTGTCCATGACCGCCACTTTGATGTTTGTAGCGGCCGTGAGAAGTAGTATTTTTCCGAATAGTTTCTTTATAGGGAACTTGGGGTAAGTGAGTTTTCATCGAAACATTATATTTCCGACGCAAACGGTCTAAACTTACCTGTAGATGAATTTCTCCTTGACCCCAAAAGATGACTTCGTGGGTGTCGCCATGTTGTTCCCACATTAATGCAGGGTCTTCTTCGAGCAACTTTGTTAAAGCGCCACTCATTTTTACTTCATCTTTACGGTTTTCCGGAGCGATCGCCATGGCAAAAACAGGAGGCAATACTGCTGCTTTGGGCAACTGAGTTTTCAGACTTGCATTTGTAGTTAGAGTATCACCTGTGTGGATACCTTCCATCCGACTGAGGGCAACTATTTCTCCAGTTTGAGCTGACTGTAAACTTTCTGTTTGTTGACCCATCAACCGATACATTCCACCGATGCGAACTCCATTTAAAGTCATCCCATCAGTAATTTCCCCTTGCCATACCCGAACTAAAGAGTGTTTACCACCTTGAGGAGTGTAGTAGGTTTTCAAGACTTGAGCAATGGGTGTTTCAGAATTTGATTTTAAACCTCGACGTTTTGCCGTTTCTGTTGGTGCAGGAGTTTCTCGCACCAGAGCATCTAGGAGAGAACGCACGCCAGAATCTTTTTCTGCTACTCCTACAAATACAGGTACAATTAAATCTGCACTCAACTCCATTTTTAAGTCAGCAACTATTTCTTCGGTAAGTGGTTCGATATTTTCGACCAACTCTTCTAATAAACGATCGTCAAAATTAGCTAATTCTTCCAGCATTTCTTCTCTGGCAGCGTGTTCTTCTGCTTTCAGAGACTCAGGAATTTCTACAGGGTCTGATGGCGCTCCTGGATGATAATGATAAGCTTGTTCAGTTACTAAATCAATAAATCCAATTAATTGATTATTTTTGGCAATGGGGTATTGATGGGGGACAATGGGGCGGTTGGATACAGTTTTGAGTGCTTCTAATACTTTGCCAAAGTTAGACTTGCAGTGATTTTCGTCTGTACATACCCGATCCATTTTGTTGATGAAGACTATATGGGGAATTTCCCAGTCATCGAGAAATTTTAATAGTGGGGCGAGGGTAAGAACGCGAGCTGGGTCTGGTTCACAGACGACTATTGCTGCCCCTGCTCCGATGAGAGCGTTATTGGTTTCTTGGGCAAATTCTATGGAACCGGGGCAGTCTAGAAACGTAAAATGAATGCCGCCGTACTTGGTACTGGCGGCATTTATTTCTACTGTCATGGAGCGATCGCGAGCTTCTGTAGTAGCATCTCCAATGGTGTTACCATCTTTGACACTGCCTTTACGGGATATTGCTCCTGTGGTTGATAATAGACTTTCTAGTAGTGTTGTTTTTCCACTTAAATAGGGGCCTACTATGGCAATATTCCTGACATTTGAAGCGACTTTTTCTGACATAATTATCCTCCTCACAATGCTTTATAATTCAGCATTGATGATTAACATTCATAGCTTTTTTGGACTTACTTTATCTGTTCTTTATATATTCTCAAGCTATATTTTCAGGCTAACCTATTTTTCGTACTATGAACAAAAACTTTCATGTATCTTAAATTTAAGTTCAACTTAAATCAAGTTTGATAAACTAATATCAAATATGTTTAATTTTTGTTACTAAGTCTTCCCTTAAATATCTATAAAATATTAAGCTAGTTATCTGTAGAAATTTAATTACCAATAGTTAAAAAAAAGTAAAAATTTTATAGCTATCTGTGGTGAATTGGCAACAAACCTATAATTCTCAATTAATTGTTAATTATTGGCATTGAATCTGAAAGACTCCTAGACGTACTCCCTTCATTGCCTATACTTGATGAAAGCACTTCAAATAGAATTGCTGTGGTGATTCTATTTTAGTCTATTCCCTAATAATTAAAATAGTTTTTTCCCGGATGACGATAAATTTAGCAGAATTTTAAGTAAAAACTATTACTAGAAAAATATGTTTTTTTTGATTAAGAGACTGTCGATCAAACAAATATTAAAATAGCCAGAATAGTTAATCTCGGTGGGTTATAGAGGACAGCTTTTACCTACGGTGAGCAACAGAATAATTAAGTTCATTAATGGATAATGGATAGAGGCAATTATCCATTATCCATTATCCATCTCCAGAAAAGAAGGAACACTTAACACTTAACACTTAATAGGGAGAAATAATTGATAATTTATGGATAAGAATTGATTTTATTTTTGATTTTCACGCCTATGTCTATTATCCATTAATGAAAGCGTATTCCAGGTTTATGAGGTACAGTAGCAACAATGTTGACTCGTAGTGTTTGAAGTGGTTAGTATTTAATCACAAGAGTGCAGTGGCAAGTATTATATCGACCATCTTTGCTCTAGTAGGTTTAAACCTACGCAAAAAACTTTTGAGTTCTGACCACCATAATTCTATGGGATTAAACTCCGGTGAGTAAGGTGATAAATTCAGTACACTCGCCCCAAATGAATTGAATTAATGGTTCAATTATTTTTAACTTATGGGCAGGTAAATTATCCATCACTAATACTGCTCCTTCCCATAGATTAGGGATGAAAAAATGTTATACAAAAACTTGAAATGTAAATGCCATCCATCAACCCATTAAGTGTCATTAATCCTACTACTTTTGTGAGACTAATTTATCCAACAAGTGTGACTTTTTGACCTCGATAAAATGGTAAAAAATCATATACTTTACTTCCAAAGTATGAACCTGCATGAGTTCTGGTTAACCCCAATAAAACATCCATTTCATCCAAGAATACCAAGTTTTCAGGCTGAATGTTTTTCACATTTTCCCAATATTCACACCTCAAAAACCGAAAGGATGAGTACAAAAATCTGCAACTGTTACATAGACATTGCCACCATAAAAAGACAGCCAGCGATGGCAGTTTAAGGGGGATCAACAGTATTAAAATAATTTAACAAAGTTAAACATTATTACACATTTACTGTGATATACTAGATTTATGTCTAATAAATTTAACTATATCTGAAGCAGCAGAACTGCTAGGAGTGTCAACAAAAACAATCAAATGAAATCAATAAAGACTAAACTAAAAGTTAATAATAAACAAAAAACCATACTTGCTTGCGCACGCAGGTGTAGCTCGTCATGCTTATAACTGGGGATTAGCTACTTGCATTTTGACTTACGAATCAACTAATGGGACTTACACAACTTAATGAGCAAAATTAGTCTATAATGCTTGTCAACCAAGGATTTTACTTCAAAAATATCATGGCGATCAAGGAAACAACTCCTACAGCTATGCCTCCTTGCTTTCAAAGATG
>NZ_JAAHGT010000436.1 GCF_010672385.1 Okeania sp. SIO2F4 | reverse complement strand
TAATTGGCTTTAACCCGATTCCAAATTCCTTCCCTTTGCCAATGGGAAGGTATATTGATTTTTCTAATGATTGATTTTACTGTTGCTATTCGAGCATATAACTCAGCCAAGAATTTGCCTCAAATTTTGGGCAGACTTAAAAATCAGGTGGGAATAGAAGAAATAGACTGGGAAATTGTTATAGTTGATAACAACAGCACAGATAATACAGCCCAAATAGTTGCTAATTACCAATCTAATTGGGGAGAAAAATTTCCTCTCAAATATTTTACTGAAACTCGGCAAGGATGTGCTTTTGCCAGAAGGAAAGCAATGGAAAAAGCACAAGGTTCTTTAGTAGGTTTTATTGATGATGATAATTTACCTGCACTTGACTGGGTTGCTAAAGCTTATGCTTTTGGTAAATCACATCCTAAAGCAGGTGCTTATGGAGGACAAATTCATGGGGAATTTGAAGTTGAACCACCTCAAAATTTTCAAAAGATAGCTGTGTATTTGGCAATTATTGAAAGAGGTCAAAAAGCTTTTTGCTATAAGCGTAAGAAAAAAGTTTTGCCTCCAGGAGCTGGTACAGTTGTTTCTAAAAAAGCATGGCTAGAAAGTGTTCCTGAAAATTTATTCCTGACAGGAACTGCTGGAAAATCTTTGGCACTTAAAGGAGAAGATATGGAGGTTTTTGCTCATATACAAAATGCAGGATGGGAAATTTGGTACAATCCTGAAATGCATCTCCATCACATGATATCTTCTTCAAGATTGGAGCGAAATTATTTACTATCTCTTGCGCGTGGTTCAGGGTTACACAGAAATCATATTAGAATGATCAGACTTAAACCTTGGCAAAGACCTTTAGCATTTTTGGCTTATCTAGTTAATGATTCTCGGAAAGCTTTATCTTACTTTATCAAAAACTATAATTTGCTGAAAACTGATATAGTTGCTGCTTGTGAAATGACACTACTATTAAGCATTTTAGTTAGTCCATTTTATCTATGGAAAGTGCAGTTATACCAGGAATTAAAAGTCAGGCAGGAGAGCAATCAAATTTTGGCTGTCGCCGACATGAAAGGCGACGTACAGTCAGAAGGAAAATCGTTGTCGTTACCCAATTTGAGTTCTTAAGAATGTCCTAAAAATTCTGGCTACTGCTATTTTAAGAAAAATATGGGAGCATCCAGTTTTTGTAAAAGCATTACCTAAAGTAATTACATACCAATGTTTTTAGCACCCCTTAAAACATCTAATACCAATTTGATAAATCTTTGCTACATTTTCTTGAGTGGGGGAGTAGGGGAGCAGGGGAGTGGGGGAGAAGTCAACACAAGAATAATTAATACTAACTAGCTAATAATTGTCAAAAAGGTTAAAGAGCAAGTTTTAATTATTTAATAATTGAAGTCTCACCTAAGTATAGCATTCTCTTTTCAAATTGGTATAACGTGAAAAATTGGGATACTTCCAAAAATATACATATTGCTATAGATAAATGAAAAAAATAAAGTAATATCATGTCCGGTTAAATAGTTATAATTAAAGCTCGTAGTAGGGCTTTAGCCCTATCTATACTTAGGGCTAAAGCCCTACTACAAACAAAAAAGTCATTTCCCCATTTTTGGTTTAAGGCTTAAAAATACAAAATCTCTGATGAAACCGACTATTTACTTTTATATTCCTCGTAAATTATTTCCCCAAAAGTTACCTGAAAATCCCCATGAGAATTGGGCTGGATTTGGTCTAGGAATTTACGCTTGGACATTGCAAACTTATCTGCGTCTAAAAGCAGATGGTTTTTCTTGTGAATTAGTGGATTATTTACCCTACTCTGGAATTGTTATTGTTCATCGCAATTCTCTTTATATTCATAAAGGCATTAAACCAGGAAAAAATTTACTTCTAATTTGTCTTAAAGCCGAATTAAATTTTTATCCCTATGCTCAATTTCATGTGGTACAAAATCCTCAAGAAACAACAGGTAGAAATAATTATAACTACTATATACCTCACTGGACACAACCAGGATTAATTCCTCGGAATATTGAACGGGGTAATCAGTTTAAAAATATTGTTTTTTTTGGTCATAAAAACAATTTAGCTCCGGAACTATTAAGTTTGAATTGGAAAAATGAACTCGATAAACTCGATTTAAATTGGTGCCCGATTATTAATCAAAATCACTCAACGGATTATCAAAAAATTGATAATCGTTGGAATGATTATAGTCAAGCTGATGCAGTAGTTGCTATTCGCAGTTTTGGCAAACAGAATAAATATGTAAACAAACCAGCAACTAAACTTTATAATGCTTGGTTAGCAGGTGTTCCCGCTATATTAGGTTATGAATCTGCATATCGTGCAGAGGGAAAACCTAACTTTAATTATTTAGAAGTGACTTCTTTGAAGGAGTTGCTTGACAGTTTAAAGAAGCTAAAATCCGATATAAACTTACGTCAGACTTTAGTAAGTAATGGTCAATTACAAACAGAAAAAATTAATCCCGATCAAACTACTAAAAAGTGGCGTTACTTTCTCACAGAAATTGCAATTCCTGCTTTTGATGACTGGTGTTCTAAATCTAGTTTAGTTCAAAATATGATTCTCGAAACTCGTTATTTATCTTGGGTGATTCATCGAGGAAAGTCTAAAATTATGTCTGTGGCATCAAATATTAAACTATGAAACTATTTTACTACAAACGTCGAGATGGGTTTAGTAATTTTGGAGATGAATTAAATAATTGGTTATGGCCTCAACTCCTACCAGAATTTTTTGATGAAGATGAAACAACGACTTTTATTGGCATTGGAACTCTATTAAATCAACTCTTACCTCAACGAATTCCCCAAGCTCAACGTTTAATTATTTTTAGTACAGGTGTAGGTTATGAACAGCCATTAAAAACTTTAGATAAAAATTGGAAATTGTACTGTGTTCGAGGAAAATTATCTGCTAAAAAGTTAGGTTTATCTCCTGATTTAGCAATTACAGACGGGGCAATTTTAACGAGACGTTTATATCAACCTTCACTGGAAAAAACTTATTGTTTTACTTATATGCCTCATATTCATCATGCTACTTTTGCAGGAGAAATTTGGCAGAATATATGTGAACAAATCGGATTTCATTATTTAGATCCCCGCTCCTCAGTAGATGAGGTTTTATCTACTATTAGCCAAACAGAAGTTTTACTAGCGGAAGCAATGCATGGGGCAATTATAGCTGATACTTTTAGAGTACCTTGGATTCCTATTATTACAAGTCCGAGAATTTTACTATTTAAATGGCAAGATTGGTGTTCTTCAATTGGTGTAGAATACTATCCTTATTTTCTTTCACCTTTGGTTAAATCTTATCCCCAATATGCTGGCGGAATTCGTTCCTCTCTAAATGCTTTTAGTCATTGGAAAAATAGTTTCCTCCAATTTCCCAACTTCAGACAAATTTGGCAACAACAAGAACAAGTTTCTGGTACACAACTGTTGAAAATTGCTCAAACTGGACGACAACAATTGAGTTCAGATACTAAACTTGAAAGTTTAACAGTTCAACTGGAAGAACAACTTGATATTTTGAGAAAAGATTGGTGTTCTAATCTACATTCCGCACGACAAAATGTAGAATAAAAAATAGGAGACAGGAGACAGGAGACAGGAGACAATTATAGTGGTCATAATTGAGTAAGTAATTAAGTATTTATGCTTAATATTTTCCCGAGAATCTGACTCCAGAGAAAGCTCAATGAATCGGAGCTATATAGTATAAATACCTACCAAGCTACGTTTTAATCAATCTATAACTGTTTAACCGGATTTGATATTACAAGTTGACGTTCCGAATGTGGGTTCTAAATGAATCTTAGGTGGTGGTGGTGCATTGTAATGGTAGTGCATTGTAATTATTTTTGTTACGAGACATGGTAGTGGGAGCATCTTGCTCCCTGTACAGACGTTGCATGCAACGTCCCTACTATTTACCATTACTATGCAGGACTACTGAATCTTAGACTAGGAAATGTTTTTCCAACTGTTCTGTGTTCCCTGCTATAGCAATTCTTATACTTAGGTGAAAGGAAACAGAAAAGAAGAAAAACAAGTGTATTTCAATTTTACAAATTCTATTCTATTATACCAATTTGAAAAAAGAATGTTACGAATAGTAAGGGGGATAAAAATATTTTTCAGAAGATTTACCTTTGACAAAAAAGATAATTTCCGAGCTAAACATGGTATTCAAGGCATTCCCATGCGAATCATGACTCCTGAATTCCCCTCTTGGGAGGGGTTAGGGGTGGGTTGACTCAAACAAAAATCCTCTAGTCATTTGTAGCAAACATTTATCACGCTTGGTATTAGACATTTCCAATAATAAAAAATCAAATCAATTATCGCACTATACTTCATCAATTACTTCCACCTACTCCCTACTCCCTCTTTTCTGCAGAGGTCTATTGTAAACCCAACCTCCGCAGAATAGGAATCATAATATAATGACTCACACCCAGACAAAAACCACCAATACAACCTAACAAACTGAAAAAACTTATACTAGCAAAAAACTCTAACAAATTAGGCACACTTTGACTCACAACAATAAACTCTAAAAATAACTTGGGAAATATATTTAATTGCTCCAAACTAACAAAAACTATCGCAGTCAAACCAGCAACCAACAAAGCATAAACCGAACCATGCTTTCTTAAACCTAAACCCAGAGTCATAACACCAGTTGCTACCCCCACAGACAACTTACCCATAATTTCTAGAATAATTAAATCCTCTGTTGTCATGTAGACACTTGTGGCAACTTGGGAAAATTGCCAACATAACCCACCTACAATATAACCAACCATTCCCATAAATGCAGTCCGCCAATAACGACGACGTTGACCAAAACCCCCCACATCAGTTAAACCAACTCCAGTTCCCAAACCTGCCAAACCAAAGACAACTATTTCCGGACCGATAGTCAAAGGAACATCTGACACGAGAAACCAATAATTAGTAAATAAACTAGCAAAGCGATCGCCTACTCCCGACCAATAAGCAAAAATTAATCCGAATATTGCCCCAATACTTCCCCCAACTCCTCCCAGGATCATTTCCCAAATTGTATCAACACAACCTGCAAGTGTTTGATTAACTATTTGGGATGCAGAATGAGAAAGTCTACTAATATTGTCTCCCAAATTAATCAACAGAAGTTTCAAGAAATTTTTAATCCTTGTGCGAAAAGCAGATATTCCCAAAGACCTCTTTTGCTGTCGATAAATTTTAGCTAAACGGACTTGAACTTCTGCTGCTGTAGCTGGTCGTTGAGCTGAATCTAAACTAACCATATCATCCAGTAAGTTAGCCAAAGTTGGATTAACAGGTTTCAACTGTCGCCACTTCAATTTACCAGTAGAGGGGTCTTCCAATTCTGCCGGATATTGACCAGTCAGTAAATGAATGCAAGTCCGACCCAAAGCATAAAAATCTGTAAAAGGACCTATTTCACCTCCGGCAATTTGTTCTGGGGGACTATATCCAGGGGAAACTAATCTAGTTGTACTGCGTTTTGCCACAGTTTCTGTAGGTCTGATTTTATAATTACTCATTTGTTTCACTCCCCCAAAATCAATGATTACCAGTTGACCCTTGTTTTTTCTATGATGACGAGAAAAAGTTTGGGAGAATTTTGTCATTGAGGAAACTTTCACTCCTCGCAACATTAGATTAGATGGTTTAATATCCCTGTGAATAATTTTCCGACGATGTAGTTCCCATAAAATTTCTACAGCTTGGGAAAGCCAGTTAATGACATAAATATCGGGACATCCTTGGGGATATTGCTCAACAATATCCTCTAGGGTACAACCATCAATTTTTTCCATGACCAAACATGGCAAAAACCATTGGCTGGAATGGCCAACTTCTGAATGACGATTTCGCTTGCGGAGATGAAAATAGTTTTCTGGTTCGACTTTGGGAATGCCAGAATGACGTAAACTGGCTAGCACCAACGCCTCCTGGTCAAATAGTTCAAGAGCCTTGGGGGAGGTTTCAAGTAATACTTTGAGAATACGTTCGGTTTGAGTTTTTTGGTCCCAAACAATGTAAATTTGGGCAAATCCACCTGTACTTATTTTTCGCAGGGGAATGTAGCGATCGTTTAGTAGGAGTGGAGTTCCACAACTTTGACAAAATTTATTGCCCCATGCCTGGATTGGATTTGGACAATGGGGGTTTATGCAATGGATTTTCGATAATAGGGACTGATGCACAGCACATCTACATTAGAGTATGGGTTAAGGACAATGAGAAAATTACTTATTATTTTCACATTTCCTCACAGCAGTTATCAGGGATAATGCTACCTGTACACAATTAATATAGCGTTTAATTAGAGTATAGAAAGAAAGAAATAACAAATGCAAAAGGTTATAATTATTGGATCTGGCCCAGCAGGATTATTACTAGCCCACTATCTACTCAGTCGAGGAAATTACCAGGTTGAGATTTATGAGAGTCGGCTCGATCCTCGATTGGCAGAACAATCAAATCAGCGTACCTTTCCAATTGCTCTACAGTCACGAGGTCTAAATGCTATTGAGCAGATTGTTGGGTTGAAAGTAGCTTTAGCAAAAAAAGGAGTTTGGTCTCAAGGAATTTTAATTCATCGCAAGCAAGGCAAACCTCGTCAGATTAACCGGAAAATGCCTACACTACTGATTGACCGCAATCAACTTAATTTAGTGCTATTGGAAAATTTGCTAGAGAAGCATAGTAGGGAATTGGTGACGGTCAAATTTGATTGTTCCTGCGTTGATATTAATCTAGAAAGTCACGAAGCGATCCTCGATCACAACAATGGAGAAAGGTTTACGGCTAAATACGATCGTCTGGTGGGAGCTGATGGAGTACGTTCCCAGGTACGGGAGGTATTGAGTGCTAGAGGAGATATCCAATGTCAACAAGATTTTATCCCAGACGTATACAAATCATTGCACGTTCCTAGAATTGCTCCAGATAAAACAGTAGAGCTGGCAGGAAATTACCTTCACACCTCAACTTTAGGCAAAGGAATTCGATTAGTTCTAGCTCCTCAACCTGACGACTGGCTTCATGGAACGCTGATATTTTCCCCAGATAATAATCCCCTGGAAAATTGCACTACTGATGAAGAAGTTCTAGCTTATTTTCAAGAGAACACCCCATTTATCAAACCTGTGATGCGGTTAGAAGATGTTGCTGTCCTCCGGCAAAACCCTGTATCAAAAATTTTAACAGTGAAGTGCGACCGGATGCACGTCGGCGATCGGATTTTGCTTGTTGGTGATGGTGCCCATGCAGTTTCTCCATCTATTGGACAAGGATGTAATGCTTCACTGCAAGATGCGCAGGTATTTTCTCAATGTTTAGCTCGGTACGAGGATAAATGGGAAGAAGCGCTGCCAGCTTTTACAGCGGAGCGACTATCAGATGTTCATGCCTTGCGAGAGTTGTCAGATTATACCTTTCCCCGCTCAAAACCTATGATGTTAGAATTTGTCTTTCGCCTAACCATTGGTAAGAAGCTAAGACCTTGGTTTCCATTGCTGACAAATCCTCTGCCGATGGAGTTGATCATGGAGAGTGAACTTCCCTATTCTGAAGTGCTTAAACAAAGCCAAGGCTGGATTAATCGAGTAAGAGAATCAATGCAGAATTAAATCGTAGGTTTCTATTCAAATGCCCCATCTCGTAAGTGTTGTTCTTCTGGCAATGGTCATTTCAGTTATCAGA
>NZ_JAAHGT010000435.1 GCF_010672385.1 Okeania sp. SIO2F4 | reverse complement strand
TGCTTTCCGATCGCTCTCTTGGTCGATTGGGGCTAGCGTTCGCGTAGCGTCCCGGAGGGAACGGAGACCTCGCCATCCCATCCTACGGAATGCTGCGCTTTCCGACCGCTTTTTCCCCTTTATTGGGGAGGCTTTAAAGGGTGAATTATCTAATTATTTAATTGTTTAATTGTTTAATTGTTTCGGTAATATAAATAAGTTGCTGATTTATTCTAAAAGTCTGATTCTACACAGCTAGATCGGAAAATGGTATAAGAGATTGAATGTGTCAGGAAATATAAAAAAGCAGATAGAGAATACTTAACTGGGAACTGGGAATAGGTGAAGACACAACTATTTTTCACCATAATTTTAGGAGTATGAATACCGATAGCCTATCAAGCAGCCCGATTTTAACCCTTGGCCTTATTCAAGCTTTAATATTTAGTTGATAAATAAGTTTCTGAATACTTATTTTACTAACATTCTCTAAGAGGATTAAATCTTTAAAAATAGCCTGGTTAAAATTAAGATCATACCTGACTTTTATATCATAAAATCAAGTCAATATTATTAAAATAAACTTACCCCCAATAGAACTGTGATAGACATTAATGCCCCAACAATATCTAGATTGAATCGGCAAATCTATCAACGCTTGAAACAAGCCCTATCCTTAAATCTACGCCGTCAAGTTTTTATAGCTGTATGTGATAATCAACAGCTAAGAAATAGTATAGTCGAAAATTTACAAGCAGATTTAACAAATACTATAAATTACACTGAACAACAAGAAAACAGCAATACACATATATTATTTGTCACACTCAATTTAAACCTAAGTAATCCTAATCCAGTAACTCAAATCAATCAATGGCTTGCCGAAAATCCCCAATTTCAAAAAACAGAAGAATATCAAATATTAGGATTTCAAATTATTGGAATAGAAAACTTGACCAAACAACCCTCAGCAGTTCAATGGTCATTTATTACTAATCTCAAAAAAATAGAAACAAGTCTATCCAAATTAGAATCTAGTATCTTACTTTGGATAACCAAACCTTGGCTAAATACCATCAAACAGTCAGCACCAGAATTTTGGAATTGGCACACAGGTATATTTGAATTTGAAGGAGACCCCACCCCCATAACTCCTAGACAAAAAAAATCATCATTGCCAAACAAAACAAACCCTTTATCTTTCTCCCCATCAATAACTAGCTCACCTTCCATCAACACAGTAAGACCATTAATGGCACTCGAACAAAAGTCTTATACTGTTGAATCAAAAAATTCTCAAGCTTATCTTCTTCCCCCCGCTCCACAAAAACTGCCAGAGTTGCCTATCAACCATATCCAACACCAGGAGAATATTCCACAGCCAGAATTAGAATTAGTGGAACTAGCAAATTTAGTATGGGCAGAAATTTCTAGAAAGTCTGGAGAAGAAAAAACATCCCTGGAAAAACAACAGTTTCAGATCCTCAAAGAAATTCAGGAGCTGAATAAATCTCAATATCCATCTCAAGAGTTAGCTATAGCTTATAAAACTTTAGGGGATTTTCATCGCGATCGCGTCTTAGCAGGAGAAGTCTCGGAGCAAAGTCTAATTATTGCCATTCGTGCTTATGAGATGGTACTTGAGTGGACATTTGAAGATACAGAAAATATGAGCCAATTTTCTCAATCTCAAATTCCTATTCTTGACATTTTTAATGACCTTGCTACTCTGTATTGGATGTTATCTCGTCAAATCAAATCCAGTAAGTCTGATTCATTAGTTTATTTGGAGCGAAGTATCATTCTCTATCAAATGGCTATGGGTGAAATTTCCTCATCCCAAAAAGATACTTATGCCAGATTACAAAAAAACTTAGGTTTAGCTTACGGAGACTTAGCTACCCATCAGGAGGCACAACAGAATTGGGAAAGGTCTATTATAGCTTATCAGGAAGCCATCTTTTATCTAGATAAAATAGCTGATACTCAAGATTATGCCACAACCTTAAATAATTTAGGGACAGCTTATTGGAATTTAGCTCAACATACTCAAGAAGTTGAGCATTTGCAAGGGGCAATTTCCGCTTATGTCGAAGCTATTGATTACTTTACCCCAGAAATTGAACCCCTGAACTATGCCATGATTCAAAATAACCTAGGGATAGCTTATTGGAATTTAGCTCAATTTCAGACACAAGCATCAGAAACTCTAATTCTCAAAGCTATTGATACCTATCTAATCGCCCTCAAGTATCGCACTTCAGAAAATTTTCCCCTTGCTTATGCTGCAACACAAAATAACTTAGGTACCGCATATTGGCATTTAGCTAACCAATTTGAAGAACATCAAATTCGGAGTAAACTTTTCCATGAAGCGATCGCTGCTTATTCCCAAGCTCTAACTATTGCGCAACAGTTTTCTCCTTCTCAACTTACCTTCGACCTACTGGCCACCTATAATAATATTGGACTTGCCTATTATCAAATAGCTATAGAATCGGATACCATATTAGACAAAAATAGTCAAATTAGAAATTTAGAAGCAGCTTTGGAGCATCACTTACTAGCTTATAGTGACAGAATCCAGACTAATATTAATGAAATACAAGAAGAACAAGCTAGTGTAAATTTAAATTATATTCTCAGAATTATCCGTACCTTCTATAGTAAGTATGGAATACAAGGGCAAAATTTAGCTCTTTCTAAAATTCCTAGTAATTTATTACCTAAAATTTTGGTTATGTTGTAATCAAACTAAGATTATAAGTAGGTAGGTGAAAAAATTTACAAGTACGTCCGCAGCGACTGAAGCGGAGCGGAAGGAAGCAATAGATACGGGTTTCAACTGCTTTAACATTTCGTTACATAGTGATGTTTATTCGTGCCTACCTACTTAGAAATTCCCATACTGTTGAGGTACGCGCATTAGTTTGTTGCGCGGGAGTAGAGAGTAGTAATTCGGGAAACAGGGAATAGCGGTGCGACCCCTTGTTCAACAAAGACTGAATGACACTTATAGTAGTTTAAGTTTAGATTGAGACAGACATTTCTTTATATAAAAGAATTTCAGCAGAAAAAGTGTTTTATTATTAAATTAAATAACTATAGTTTGAGTAAACTAATTTAATTATGATACAATAAACTAAGTTCATCCTTTTATATATCCAAGTATTTGAGTTTTCGTACTACATAGTTAACACCCAGAATATAGATTAGAAGACAAATCTTTTCTTTCTTTTGTCGAGGTTAAATCAATTTGTTACCAAGATAGCTATAAACAATGGTCTAAAGATCGTTAAAAATTTTGTTATTTATCAATAAGTAACCATAGATAAACTAATATCATGTCCGCTTAATTAGGGATATAACTCCGTTCAACTCCGCCAACAAAAAAACTTTCTTCTCCTTCTCTCTCCTCCTAATATATTCTTTTTTCCACCACTTCTGAGTTATGAGGACTCCCTAATTATTTATAACTGTTCATCCGGATATGATATAATTCACGGTTTGACTGATAGTTGAATTTTGAGCAACCATCAAAATCATAATTTAGTGTTTAAATAAAAAACCTTGCCTTCTATAGTAAGTATCGAATACAAGAACAAAATTTAGCTCTTTCTCAAACTCCTAGTAATCTATTACCTAAAATTTTAGTGATGTTGTAATCAAATTAAGATAGTATAATAATCCTATTATTCCTGTCAAAGGTTACATTCATAAATTGGTATCATTTTATTCAACAAGGACTGAATGACACTTGGTTTGAGGAAACTACTTTAATATGATACAATAAGCTAAGTGTATCCTTTTATATATCCAAGTATTTGAGTTGTCCTACTACATAGTTAACACCTAGAATATAGGGCAGAACACAAATCTTTTGTCGAGGTTAAATCAACTTGTTACCAAGATACCTATAAACAATGGTCTAAAGATAATTAAAAATTTTGTTATTTATCAATAGGTAACCATAATCAACTAACTTACGGTTTGACTGATAGTTAATATTTTAGCAATCATCAAAATCATAATTTAGTGTTTAAATAAAAAACCTTTCCCCTGTCAAAACATTGTTAATTCTGAATTGAAAACAGCGATTTAGTTTGACAATACCTTAGTTTATATTTAAGATTTTTGTCATGACCTATGCAAAGATCCTAGCGGTTGATGACGACCCAGCAATCAGAACTTTAATTCATCGGTATTTGAGTCAACAAGAATATCAAGTAGAGTCTGCTGGAGATGGCAAAACAGCCCTAGAATTATTTAATCAATTTGCACCAGACTTGGTAGTTTTAGATGTAAACTTACCTGATACAACCGGCTTTCAACTTTGCCAAGAAATGCAAAGGAATACAAATGTCTTTGTTTTAATGCTTACAAGTCTTGCAGATGAGGATAGTAAATTACGAGGTTTTAAAGACGGTGCAGATGATTATATTACAAAACCTTTCGGTTTAGTAGAACTAGGCGCTCGTGTCAGAGCGATTTTAAAACGCCAGAGATTAGTTTCCAACCCAGAGCCAGAAGGTCTCAGTGTAGGAGGTTTAAGTATTGACCCTCTTGGCAGAGAAGTTACTGTTAATGGGGAGTTAATTGCTTTAACAGCGCTAGAATTTGATCTACTATACTGCTTGGCCACTAAACCTGGTCGTGCTTTGAAACGGTCAGAATTAATCCAAGAAGTTTGGGATTGTGAATATGTTGGAGATGAACGGGTCGTCGATGTGCATATTGGCCAAATACGAAAAAAGTTAGAGCATAAAAATGCTAATCTGCCTAAGATTATAACTGTTAGGGGTGTTGGTTATAAGTTAGATATTCCATCGTCTAATCATTAGTTGACATCCTTCCAACACCAAGACTTCACTATGGTCAGGGGTCTCTAAACTTTATGTTTCGCGGAGCGACTTGAATTGCGTTTCGCAGCATGACAAACGGAAAGCTCATCTGAAAAGAGGCTCTAGGTTTCTGTTTTCTAGCACCAGGATAAGGTAAATTTACTCTCTTCCTGGCTAAAAGCTCGCTCTACGGTAGGTCACCCTACCGACCGTTACCCTAAATACTGCCTACCCGGCAGCCAAAATTATACTGGCGTTGATGTCGCGATCGTGGTGAGAGTTTTGAGTTGGTTAACAATTTACGTTTTTTAGCGATATAATACGGTAGTTATCTTCACGCATTAGTAACGAGGGTGAAATTTGTATCTTCTGCACTAATCGCTGCTTAAAGATTTCTGGGTGTCTATCTATTAGACCTCTCCGCTCAATCCCGCTCGTTACCCTCACTCAGAGGAGTCAGAGGAATGTTTCTGATATCTATTGACAAAGACTTAAATTTAGGTATAGAGTTATACAGATGCGGTTGGCTTAACCGTCAATGCCTGTGGATGAGTAACCGCCGACGGCCTTAGGGACGTTGCATGCAACGTCCGTACAGCAGGAAGTAAACATCAAGAAGTCACTTATGATGTGAAGCTTTGTATCAGTTTTATGAAGCAGTTGCAACTAGGACAATCTTACTATCTAAATATTTAGGGTTTGCTGAAAAAGTCTTATGGGTAAAGGTAGGGGTCAAGAGTCAGAAGGAATGGAGAATTACAGAGTGTGTAGTAGGAACAATTGTCCCTCAGTTTTTCCACCATTGTCTACTCAAAATCCTCACATTTTCAGCTTCAGGAAGCAATAAGCTTGCACTTTTAGACCACACGCAAAGGGTAAAGCCTCCATATATATATGCTTTGATATTTAATCAGTAAGCCTTATTTAGAGATAATTTTTCTTTGACTAATTTACTACCATACCAATCAATTTTATAGTCTAATTATCTGAGTAATTCCGACCAGTTAGCGTCACTAATTTCTCCAACTAATTTATGATTCGTGAGCTATGTTTTTTACTGTCAAGTTAAACTACTATAGTTTGCTATCTATTGATTAGTTAGATTAGTCAGTTCATGAGTATAGTCAAACCTTGAATCTTGAATTTGAGCCTTAATTTTTGCTACTTTAAATCTGGCTTTCTGATAGTTATTCGATCCTCATTGTGTTATGAGATAGAGATTTTTGGCTTAATTTGAGTTTCTTGTGTAATTGGTTAAAGCGTTTTAGATTAGGAATTTTTTTGCCATCACTTTTAGTTAGTAAACTACTAATTCCATAGTCCTCTCCTTATAATCTTTAATTTAACAGGAAACTCTAACATTCACTCCGTTGTCTTTACCGAAAAACTAAGGTTTAAAGCCTCTCATGAGCAAGGATAAAAAAAGAAAAAAATTTATTTTAACCAATTCTCTTCTCTTTAAGAAGAGGTAATTATTAATTGTTTCAGCTGTCGCCGACATGAAAATTATTAATTATTGAAGTAGCATTCCGAAGGAAAGAAAGAAAAGGAAACAGACCGATATTCCTCACAAATCTTAGCCCCTCGGTAGAGTGAAAATCATTTTGTAGTCTGCAAACTTTGATAAATCTCAGTCGCTACTTCTGTACCACGACGAACACAATCTCCCAAAGCTACACCACCAATATAATTGCTACAAAGATACACACCAGGCCAAGATTTTAAGCCATGATTAATTTGAGCCAGCCTAGAATTATGACCTAAATTATACTGAGGAATAGCACGAGACCATATATGCACCGCCAGAACTTTTGGTTGTTCCGCATCCTGCTTTAATAAAGTTTGACAAAGGTCTTGATGTACCCGTGCAACGATCGCTTCACTATCTAACTGAGAAATTTCTGGGTCTGTTGCACCCCCAATAAAATTAGTAAAAATTTGCCATCCTGGAGGTGTTCTACCAGGAAATAAAGCAGAAGACCAAATAGTACCAAGAGTCCGGATACCTTGACCTCTAGGAATCAGATTACCAAAGCCATCTATCTTTGCCTTGATAGAAGAAACAGGATATGCCAAAACTACACAAGCAACAGTAGGATAATAAAATTCATCGAATGCAGAAGCAATTTCAGGCAGCAAAGGTCTAAATAATTCAGCACAAACATAAGCAGGAGTAGACAGCACAATATTACGAGTCTCTACTTCTTCAGAACCATTAGGAGTAGAAAATTCTGCTATATAAGTTTGTTCTTCTGTACGACGAATACCCGTGAGATGCCAATTTAGTTTTACTGCCTCCCCTAAATAAGTAGCGATCGCTTTTGGTAATACCTCCAAACCACCTCGAAAAGAACCCAACTCCCCAGCTTTAGTCTTGGGAATATTAGGATCGGCAGCAACCTTTGACTTAGGATTTCTTTTGGCAGATAAAACAGCACCAGCCAAAAGTCCACCACCAAGATCGGTCATTCGAGCCACTCTAGAAAAAGCAGCAGCAGCACTAAGTTGACTAGGGTCTCCAGCATAAACACCAGAAACAAAAGGTTCCACCAATCGCTCCATCACCTCTAGACCAAGATGTCTTTGGAAAAATTGGGATACAGTTTCTTCGCCCCCTTGCTGAGACAGACCAATACCAACAGTAGGTGGCACAAAACCCAAAGCACCAACTAAGGCGCGTAACTTTCCAGAATCACTCAGTAGCTTAGACTTTAGCATAGCCGTTGGACCCATTGGCACTGGTAACAATTGACCATTCCAATAAACGTAGCGAGGTAACTTGCGATCTGCAAAAATCAAATCCTGTTTAAGGTCAACATCAAAAGCCAACTTTAAAAGCTCAGGTGTGGGAGAAAAACTATTCGGACCTTCTTCCCAAAGGAATTCTCCTTGAGAAACTGTGGTGATATTACCCCCTACTCGGTTTTGGCTCTCAGCAACTAAAATCTTCAAGGGTGA
>NZ_JAAHGT010000434.1 GCF_010672385.1 Okeania sp. SIO2F4 | reverse complement strand
TGACAGAAACACCAACCCCAACACCGACAGAAACACCAACCCCAACACCGACAGAAACACCAACCCCAACACCAACAGAAACACCAACCCCAACACCGACAGAAACACCAACCCCAACACCAACAGAAACACCAACCCCAACACCGACAGAAACACCAACCCCAACACCAACAGAAACACCAGAACCAACACCAACACCAGCACCAACACCAGCACCAACACCAGCACCAACAGAAGTTATCCAAGTTAGAGACGATAATGGCAACCTCATTGGTCTGATTATTAACGGTGTGTTTGAGCCATTGCCGACACCATCTCCATCGGAACCAATACCAACTGCTTCACCAGTACCACCTCCACCACCAATAGCTGTAGATGATGAAGTGACAACAAATCAAAGTCAAGCCGTTAGTTTTAATGTTCTCGAAAACGACATCGATCCTACAGGAAATGAAATATTTGTCAGTAACTTTAGCTTGCCGACAAATGGATCGTTAGTTGAAAATGGCACAGGTACTTTCACTTATACTCCTAGAGAATTCTTTATAGGAACAGATAGCTTTAGTTACGAGACAACTAATGGAACAACAAGTTCCCTAGCGACAGTTAACATTAGGGTTTTCAATGAAGGAGCGCCCATCAGAGTCGAAGGAGTATTCCAAGGCACCCCTAATAATGAATTTTTAATAGGTAGTGACCAAGTAGATGTAATATTTGGAGCTGGGGGTGATGATAGCATCTTCGGTGAAGCTGGCAATGATGAAATCAGAGGCGATGCAGATAATGATATTCTGAACGGAGGTCGAGGCAATGATATAGTTACAGGCAACCAAGGAAATGATAACGCCCGTGGTGGGAAAGATGATGATCTTGTTTTAGGAGAAGATGGTAATGATGTCTTGTTTGGCGATCGCGGTAATGATACTGTAAGTGGAGGTGATGGTAGAGATAGTGTATTTGGTGGTAAAGATAACGATAGTATTTCTGGTGATGCAGGAGATGACTTTGTATCTGGTGACAGAGGAGATGATGCTGTTTCAGGTGGGGATGGTAACGATAATGTTCTTGGTGGAGAAGGGAACGACCTTGTTCGTGGTGATGCGGGCGAAGATTTTGTTAGCGGTGGTTCGGGTGTCGATCGCCTGTTTGGAGATGAGGGAAATGATACCCTCTTTGGTGAAGAAGACAATGACCAAGCATTTGGCGGTTTAGGCAACGACTCAATATTTGGAGGTTTAGGAGCAGATCTGCTGAGTGGCGAGGAAGATAACGACACTATAGATGGTGAGGATGGTAACGACCAAGTTCAAGGAGATTCTGGTAACGACTCTTTAGTAGGAGGTTTAGGTACAGATACCCTTATTGGTGGTGAGGGAAATGATACATTTTTGATTAGTCCTGAAAACGGTGGGATAGAAATTTTTGAGGCAGATGTTATTGCCGACTTTAATGGTAATACAGACCTAATTCGTCTAGGAGGTGGTCTTGGTTTTAATGATTTAGTTATCTTCCAAAGTCCTACTTCAGGAGGTCGTGATACCATCATTCAGAATGGTTCTGATGGTCCATTCTTGGCTATCTTAGTAGGAGTTGATAGTAATACTATTAATTCTGGTAATTTTATTGGTGCTGGTGGGTTTCCACCACCGGTAGACCCGGTAGACCCGGTAGACCCGGTAGACCCGGTAGACCCGGTAGATCCAGTAGACCCGGTAGATCCGGTAGACCCGGTAGATCCAGTAGACCCGGTAGATCCAGTAGACCCGGTAGATCCGGTAGACCCGGTAGACCCGGTAGATCCAGTAGACCCGGTAGACCCGGTAGACCCGGTAGACCCGGTAGACCCGGTAGACCCGGTAGACCCGGTAGACCCAACACCACCCCCTATTCCCAACCTTCCACCTAATGCGCAAGATGATGAGGTAACAACTAGCCAAGATACATCTGTAGAGTTCGATGTCTTGGAAAACGATTCCGATCCTGAAGGTCAACCACTGACACTAACTGATTTTTCTTCAGTTTCCAATGGAGAATTAGTGGTGAAAAGTAATGGAATATTTGAATACACCCCGGATAGTGACTTTGTTGGTACTGATAGTTTCAGCTACACTATTAGTGATGGCGAAGGAGGAAGCGATAGTGCTAATGTGACAATTACAGTTAATCAACCGCCAGAGCTAGTTAACAATACTGGTATAGTAGTAGAAAAAAGTTCAGGTATACGGTTCATTACTGATGATAATTTACAAGCATCAGATGCTGACAATACTCCTGGTGAGTTAATTTACACAATTGCAGATGCTCCAGATTTAGGTGAACTAAGAATAGGAAGCAACCCCCGGTTACGAGAGGGAGACACCTTCACTCAACAAGATATTAACGATAACTTACTACAATTTACTCCCGATGATGCAGCAGGTAATGACTTTTTCAGTTATACCGTTGCAGATACTTCTGGCGGTCAAGTTCCTCTAACTTCATTCAGCATCGGTATTACAGATGATACCAAAACATTAACTAATGAAGCTGATAACTTCACTGGTACTGCTCTGAGTAATAATATTTTAGGTTTAGCTGGGGATGATAGCATTGATGGTCTAAGTAGCAGTGACTATATTAGTGGAGATGAAGGAAATGATTCTATTTTTGGTAACTCTGGTAATGACTGTCTATCTGGTGGCACTCAACAAGATACTATCCGAGGAGGAGATGGCAGCGACAGCGTATTTGGTGGTGATGGTAATGATAGCATTTCTGGGGATACAGGAAATGACCGTCTCTTTGGGGAAGCAGGTAATGATAACTTACTAGGAGGAGATGGTGGCGATAGTATTATCGGAGGAGAAGGTAACGACTCTATTCTGGGAGCAGATGGGGGAGACACCATAGCTGGTAATGCAGGTAATGATACTATTCGCAGTGGAGTTGATAACGACTCTGTAACTGGAGGAGAAGGTAGCGATCTAATAGATGGTGGTACTGATAACGATACTATTAGTAGTGGCGCTGGATCGGACACCGTTGTAGGAGGTTCAGAAAACGACTCAATATTTGGAGAAGATGGTGATGACTCAATAGTGGGTGATGATGGTAACGACACTATAGATGGTGGTTCAGGTCAAGATATCATTCTTGGTGATATAGGAGATGATTCTATCCAAGGTGGTGATAATAACGATCGGATTGATGGTAGTGTTGGTAATGATACTATGGCTGGAGGATCTGGTTCTGACAGATTGACAGGTGGTGCGGGGAATGACTTCTTCTTCTATGAGGTCGCTGACCAAGGTATTGATACAATTGTTGATTTTGATAGTAAAGGTGATGATACATTCCTGTTTACATCTGCTAACTTCGGTGGTTTAACTAACGATGGTTTTTCTAGTGTGATTCTCCAGAACGAAAATGTTGGTTCTGAAGGTCTGAGTATTGCTGATGCAGAATTGATTATTTTTGAAGGCAAGTTTGATAATGTACAAGCAGTTAACGCTGCTTTAAATCTACAAAATGGATCGAGCGATCGCCCTGCTTTCTTTGTTTACTTGAATGGTCAACGTAACAAGTATGTGCTTGGTTATGATACAAGTTTGGCTGATGATAGTCTACCTGCTTTTGAGTTGGGTATCCTCCAATCTATTGAACCTGGAGAAGACCAAATTTCAACTATTATTGAGGCTGATGATTTTGACTTTATATAAGAATTAGGGAGTAGGGAGTAGGGAATAGGGAATAGGGAATAGGGAATAGGGAATAGGGAATAGGGAAAAACTTTTTATTTTCTTCCATTTCTAAGAGAAGAAGGAATTAAGTAAAAAATTTCTATTTCTTTACCTTTCTCAATAAAGAACTGGGAATAGGGAACAGCGAATAGGGAAAAAGGAATTAGGTCAAAACTTTCTATTCCCTTACCTTTCTAAAAAAGGAAGAGGGAAGAAGGAAGAAGGAAGAAGGAAGGAGGAAGTAGGAATTAAGTAAAAACTTTCTATTCCCTTACCTTTCTAAAAAAAGAAAAAGGAATGTTGATTAGACTACTCCCTACTCCCTACTCCCTACTCCCTAACCAAAAAAATAATTATGAGGAAAAATCAAGATGACAAAAAGAGTTAAACAACAAGTCGAACTACCACCACCAATTTTTATTGAAGGTTTAGGAGAGGGAACTCTTCTGAGTGACTCCATAATTGGAAGTCTAATAGCAGATACAATTTTAGCATTGTCTGGAGATGATACAGTTTTTGGACTAGATGAAAATGATGCTCTCCTAGGGGATGAAGGTCAAGACCAAATGAACGGCAATGCAGGAGATGATTTTCTCGACGGAGGTCTCGGAGATGATTGTTTACGGGGGGGTAAAGATTTAGATACTCTCCTAGGAAATAGTGGTAACGATATATTATTTGGCGATCGCGATAGTGATACTATCTTGGGAAGTGAAGGTGATGATACTATTTTTGGAGGTAAGGATAATGATAGTATTGTGGGTGGTGGAGAAGATGACCTATTATTTGGCGATCGGGGCAATGATGTAGCTGATGGAGATATTGGCAATGATACAATAGTTGGCGGTGCAGGTGACGATCGCTTATTAGGAAATGATGGTGGAGATACCTTGTTTGGTGAAACAGGTAGAGATACTCTAGAAGGAAACACAGGAGATGATGTACTTTTAGGCGGAAAAGATGCAGACTCCCTAGAAGGAGGAGTCGGTGCAGACTTTCTGTCAGGAGATATTGGTGCAGATACAGTGACAGGTGGTACTGGGCAAGATACCTTTAATATTTCATCCAACTCAGGAGGTCCTGGAGTTAGTAGTGCAGATGTTATTAATGACTTTAGCAATGAAGATTTAATTGGTCTCAGTAACGGTTTGACCTTTGAAAACCTAAGTATTTTTGCATCAGAAGATAACCCCGATAATACAATTATTAGTGTAGGTGGTACTAATGGTGATTTCTTAGCAGTATTAGTAGGGGTTGAAAGTAGCACTATTGACTCTAGTGATTTTGTAACAGTCTCACTACCTATACCCACTCCGACGCCAACCATAACACCCACCCCGACGCCAACCATAACACCAACACCAACACCAACCGTAACACCCACCCCGACGCCAACCGTAACACCAACACCAACACCAACCGTAACACCCACCCCGACGCCAACCGTAACACCAACACCAACACCAACCGTAACACCCACTCCGACGCCAACCGTAACACCCACCCCGACGCCAACACCCTCTAACCTGCCACCGGAAGCAGAAGATGATAACTTCAGCACTAATCAAAATGAACCATTAACTATTACTGCTCAAGAATTGCTAGAAAACGACTCCGACCCAGAAGGAGATCCTCTCAGTATTTCCGCTATAGGTAGACCGGAAAACGGATCGTTAGTAGAAGAAAATAGTACAACCTACACATATACTCCCAATGTTGGATTTCTAGGAGATGACAGTTTTAGCTATAGTATTAGTGACGGGAATGGTAATTCCGATACTGCTCAAGTCAACATCAAGGTCAATGACCCACCTCAACTCGTCAACAACCGAGGTATTATCGCTGAAAAAAATGGACCCAGACAAAATATATTCAATACCAATCTTTTAGTTACAGACACCGACAACACAACAGCAGAAATTACCTACAACATTATTAGAATACCAACACAAGGTAATCTTAGGTTAGTTGATGAAACTCTTAATCAAGGTGATACTTTCTCTCAAGCTGATATTAATAACAACTTAATTCTATATAATCCAGGTAGTACAGCAGGTAATTTTCCTTTTTCCTTTTCTGTTTCCGATAGTGATGGTGGAACTATTCCCAGCACATCTTTTAGCATTACAGTTGTGGATAATGTCACTGAAGGAGGCAATGCCAATAATACCATCAATGGTACTCAACAAAGTGATTACTTGATAGGAAATGCAGGCGACGATACTCTTAGTGGTCGTGGTGGAGATGATGTTTTAGATGGAGGGTCTGGATCGGATTCTTTATTAGGTGAAACTGGTAACGACTCTTTATTTGGAGCAGAACAAACTGATACATTATTGGGAGGAGTCGGTAACGATACTCTTGACGGTGGTGCTGATAATGACTCTTTGTTAGGAGAAGACGGCAGCGATCTGTTATTAGGAGCAGAACAACAAGATACTCTTGCAGGTGGACTGGGTAACGATACCCTTGACGGAGGTACAGGTAATGATTCTCTATCTGGTGCAGATGACAACGACTCCCTATTGGGTGATGCGGGAAATGATACTCTCACAGGTGATTCCGGTAACGATACTATTGATGGGGGTGCTGATGATGACCGTATTCTAGGCCAAACTGGCAGCGATAGCTTATTTGGTGGGCCAGGTAATGATAGGGTTATTGGTGGCATCGGTGACGACTCTTTGGGTGGTGGTGCAGGAGTTGACACTCTTAATGGTAATGAAGGGAACGATTTTGTCCGTGGTGATGAAGGTAATGATTCTATCAATGGAGATTTAGGAGATGATACATTAAATGGAGGGTTTGGTGCTGACAGATTAATTGGTGATGAGGGAAATGATGCCTTCTTTTTTGAAGTTCCCAATGAAGGAGTGGATGTGGTTACTGATTTTAATGGCAGTAATGCAGATGTATTTTTGTTTAGATCGAATAATTTTGGTAATTTAACTAATCCTCCTGGTACTGCTACAGAATTTTCTAGTGTGATAATTTCTCTGGATAATTTAGGTTCACAAGGTCAAGATATTAGCGAACAAGAACTGATTATTTTTGAGAATACATTTGAAAATGTACAGCAAGTCAATTCTATTTTGAAAAATCAAAATGGTTCTGGTACAAGTCCGGCATTCTTTATTTATGTAAATAATAGTTTGAATAGCAAAGTTATTTTAGGATATGACCCTAATCTTGAGGATGATGCTAATCCTGCTTTTGATTTAGCAGTCCTTAATAATATTCCGGTTTTTCCTGATGGTATTAATACTACTATTGATTCTTCGGACTTTAAGTTTATTTGACTTTTAGAGAAGTCGTAGGGGCGATTCGCGAATCGCCCCTACAAATGGTGTATAATATCATGTCCGGATAATTAGTTATAAAAAAGTTTTTGTTTGTAGTTGGGCTTTAGCCCTATAAATATCTATGTTTCGGGCTAAAGCCCAACTACGAGCTTTAATTATCACTATTCAAACGGACATGATATAATTTGCTATTTTGCGTAAGTCCTGATAACTTCTTCTATCTAAGATGACGAATAAATTTTTTTCTGCCACTCCAAAGACCTAATCCTACCACAAAAAATAATCCGCTAATTAAAGTAGGTTCAGGTGTCCCTGCATAATCCTTAACTTTATCTATTAAGTTACAATCGATAGTAGATTCTTGAGAATATTGAGATGTTTGAGTTAAAAATTGTGATAAATTAGAACTCTCAGAAGAATTACTATTAGTAGCTAAATTACTATTATTGTCAGTAGAATTTATGACAAAAGCTCCTACAGGCAGCTTGGAAGAAAATCCTACACTTATAATTAAGCTAACCACAACTACTTGTAAAAATTGATGAATTTTCATTGATTGATACTCCAAATAAAGTTAAAAGTCAAAAGTAAGAATTTACCGAAAAATTAATAATTAATAATTAATAATTAAATAATTCGCGCCTTGAAGCCTCCCCTTGGATAGGGGAAAACAAAGAAAATATTCCTTATATTCAATTCCCTAACGGTTTTAACCAGAGGTAATTATCAATTATCAATTATCAATTATCAATTATCCATTAA
>NZ_JAAHGT010000433.1 GCF_010672385.1 Okeania sp. SIO2F4 | reverse complement strand
TTCCTCAACCCAACAAAAGCCTGGAGATGTCTAATAGTCGTTGAATTTTAAAAGGGGTTGCTCATCCCTTTTGTGTTCCGGAATAGTTTTTAACAAATTCTTGGCAGTTGGTCTCCTACTAACATATCTACAATACGCTCGGTGCCAAAAGTAGTTTGCAACAACAAAATTCCGGGAGGAGAAGCAATAACTTCGCCCACAATAGCAGCATCAATACCCGCGGGATGAGATTTCATTGCTGCCAAAACAGTTTCTGCTTTTTCTCCTGGCACCACTGTTACTAACTTACCTTCATTCGCAAAATATAAAGGATCGAGACCGAGAATTTCACAGACTCCCTGCACCTCACCCCTTACTGGTAGGGAAGATTCAAAAAGTCGTATCCCTACTTCCGAACTCATGGCAAATTCATTTAATACAGTTGCCAAACCGCCACGGGTAGCATCTCGCATCGCCCTAACTTCTGGGCAAACATCCAAAATAGTATCAACCAAACCATTCAAAGGTTGAGTATCGCTGTTGATTTCCGTTGCTAAAGCTAAGTCTCCACGAGCGATCGTAATAGCTGCTCCGTGGTCTCCAAGATAACCATTTACAATAACGGCATCCCCTGGTTGGAGATTTTGGGCGGAAATAGAAACACCTGAACGAATTACACCTACCCCCGCAGTATTGATAAATAATTTGTCCGCAGCACCTCGGTGAACAACTTTTGTGTCTCCAGTGACAATTTTAACTCCGGCAACATCTGCTGCAACTTTCATACTTTTTGCTATTTCTCGGAGGGAGTCAACGGGGAAACCTTCCTCAATAATCATTCCGCAGGAGAGATATAGAGGTTTTGCTCCACTCATCGCTAGATCGTTAACAGTTCCATTGACTGCAAGTTCGCCAATATTACCTCCGGGAAAAAATATGGGGTCAACTACATAAGAGTCGGTGGTAAAAGCAAGTCTGTCTCCTTGAGCAGTAAAAGTTGCGAGGTCGAATGTTGCTTGGTCTTCTAGTTGAGATAGGGTAGGGTTGTCAAAGTTGCTGACAAAAATATCTTCTATTAAGTCGCGCATTGCTTTACCACCGCTACCGTGGGCGAGGGTAATATTGGTGTCGCGTACTTTTGTCGGGCGACGTCGCGCTCGTTCGATTTTTTTAAATAAAGGATGTTGGTTAGGTTCGTTGGAAAGAGAGTTTGTCATATTAAATATCAATTTTATTAAGATTGCTGATTTTGGGATTTAGTAGTCTATTTACGATAGTATTTTTTTCAAATTTTCAACCTGACGTTTAATGTCTGAATCATTTTTCATTGTATTTAAAGGAGCGTTGTATTTTTTTAACTGCTCAATAAATTCTTTTATTACCTGACTAGAAACTTTGTTTGTCATTATTTCCAATAATTCTCTAAACTTTTGTTGACATAATTTATGTTGTAGACGAGCAGAAATGTTTGAGTCATTGAAAGACAGTATTGCTATAAGTGCTTGTTCAGAATCAAATTTTTCTAGCATAACTATGTATATCTCTTCAGCACCCCAAGCAACACCATTTCCATTGGTTAAAAATACTTCTACTAAACATATAGACATATTCACGATTTACTTGAGGTGGAATCTTACCCATCTCGCCAACAAGTATTTGGAGTTGTCGAGCAAATGTAGGTTCATTGTAGAAGTTATTTATTTCTCTATGAACTGTCAGTAAGTTTTCAATAGATGTTTGTATTTCAACCGAACGAATATTATCTGGTATATAAGATTGTCCTGAAACTGTTTCCAGAAATTCACTAGCTAAATTTGCCTGAAATTGGTCATTATTTGCTACAAACCTTGCATACTTTGTGCCAAATTGAGAGCGTGTATCCTCATTTAATCTATCCCATAAAAAAGGAATTATAAATCTGACATTTTGACGAGTTTGAGTTGTACTATTAAGTCGAGTATAAATACCAAATAAACCAGCAGTTAAAGTATTTATTTGCTCTACTGATAAGTCTATAAAGAAAGAGGCTATTTGTTTAGCATCTTTCTTAGATATTTGGTTGGTCTTAATATTCGCAAGAAGCTTTTTAATCTCAACTACTACATTTGACAAAGGCAGAGTAATTACTTCAATAATACAAGTTTCTAGCATACTTATAAGCTGTAAACCTGTAATTTGATTATGATTAGGATGTGCTGCACTTGCCCAGTTACGCATATATCTTACATAATCAAGATGTTGAAAACCTAAGTCTGATATTAATTCAATTTCATTAGCAGCTTTGATTAATTCACTATCACTTATATTAACTAAATCATCTTTATCTTTTAACTTCTTACGTCGTTCAGAACTAGCACCAACAGCAGTATCAAAAAAGTAATCTAAGTCATATTTTTCAACTCTTATTCGTAGTTCAGAAATTGTTTCATCCCAGAGGTAATTTAAAGCAGCATCAAACAATCCTGCTGCTGAAGCTGCAATAAATTTTGAGATATAAAAAGAACGTTCTTTTTTATTATCTTCAATTTTTTCTACAACATCTTCTATGTTCTTAAAAACTTTCAATCTTTCACTTACTGTTACTAATACAGAATCTGTAGGTAAACCATATTGATTCATAAATTCAAGCAGATTATTTTCAAACTGTTTGATTTGGGCTGAATAATTTGAGCTTGGCGTAATTTTATAAAAATCTTCTTGATTTGTCATAGACCTGTTTTAAGCTACATTAAAAACATCTCTGATTATGTTGGGTTTCACTCTGTTCTACCCAACCTACTTTACTTTACTAACTACAAAATTTCATCAGGGTTAATACCTCTTTCCCTGAGAATTTCTGCCAGTCTATCCGCTCTTTGCTTTTCCTGTTCTGCTCGTTGTCTTTCTTGTTCAGCTCGTTCATCACCAGTTAATAGAATATTCCCTGAATCATCGCACCAACGCAACCAATCATATTCTTTCCCTTCAAAAATTCCATGCCAAATAGTCAAACCTAATCCAACTTGTGGCAAATAGAAATTCTGTAATTCTACATAACTATTACCTCGTAATTCATAGACTCGTACAATAGTTTCCCCAAGTTGTTTTAGTGGGTCAAAAACCACATAATAACCTACCGCAGCAAAAGCATAATCTTGTAATTTATTACCTAGTTCATTACCGATTTTATTAGAGACAATTTCAATCGCTACTTCTGGAGGTTTGCCAAAAGAAAATACAAAATAAGAACGATTCTTTTTTTCACTCCAATCTTCCGGTACTTTGACTCGTAAGCTGAGGAGAACATCTGGTACAAGTGGTGGTATTTTATTGCCGTAAAAAAGTCCGACATTCGCAGTAGCTAAAAATGGTAAATTCGTTGAAAAAGAACTGTATAAAGTAGTAGTTAATAGTCTTTGTTGTTTCTCAGTAATTAAATTATCCACGGAAGTATAATCTTCAGTAATAACATCACTAAGATCCGGGGCAGTAAATTCAAAATCTTCTGGTTGATTATCGAAAAATTTGGGATTATTTTCAATACTTATTGGTGTTTGTGATGTAGACATAATTTTTTAATTATGATTAGCAGTAAATTTTATAAACAGGAGGCTAAATTCAGTGTATTTGAGTTTTTTATACCCAACCTACTGAACCGTTTTAGCTAAAATAGTGCATTAGGGAGTAGAGGAGAAAGATTGTTGTTGGGTTTCGTCCCTCAACCCAACCTACATGACTTATTAATTATTGAATTTCCAGGCGACATAATCTCACCTTTTCTATAATATTGGCTCCCATTTTTTCATAGAAGTTAATACCTTGAGAGTTATTAATATTAACAGTCCAATCAATTCTACCGCAACCTGTTTCTTCAGCTATTTGATACAGACGAGTCATTAAAGCTTTACCAATTTTTTGACCTCGGTATTCTTCTTTTAAATACAAATCATCTAGCCAAATTCCAGGTTTAGCTAAAAATGTAGAATAAATTCGATGATAACTAGCAAAACCTACAGTTTTTCCCTCTACTTCAGCTAATAAAATTGAAGTGAGGGGAGTTGTGCCGAATAAATCTTTATTTAGTTGTTCGGTTGTTGCTTTGAGAGATTCGGGACAGCCGTCAAATTTTGCTTTTAGATACAGCAATTCCATAATTATTTTTATGTCACTGGGAACTGCTTCTCTAATTACTATTTCTGTGTGCAGCATAATTTTTAGATGGCTATTTATTTCTAAATAATTGGAATTATAGCAGTCCCTATTACTATGAGGATATTCTCGTCCCTCTCAAATTTAGTCCGTACTGCAAATGTAGGGGCGAATTGCAATTTGCCCCTACTAATACAGTTTCACGGAAGTTAAAAGTCATGCATTAATATTTTGTAGGCTCAAAACTTTGACGCTACAGTAATTTCAGGAAATTATTTCACTTATGTAGTTTGAAACTATTTGTGACATCTTTAAAGTGAATTGGTATAACTTCTGACTTCAGTTATAACTGCTTACTTTATGATAACTACTGCCAATTTTTACCAGAAAAATTAACTATTATTTTCTACTATTTTCTACTTTTTCTGCATGACGACCGGGATGTTTATCAATATGAAGTTGACCCCCCACAGCCCAATTTTCTCGACTAAATTCGTCGATATGAATTGTCACCCACTCTCGTTTTGTTCCTAAAGTAGAAACTACTGTATCAGTGACAGCTTTTGCTAGTTTACGTTTTAATTCAACCGAATGACCGTCAGCAATTTGAATTGTTATAAATGGCATAATTTTTTCCTCTTAATTTGTTTATAGAAATTCTCATACTGGTGAGGTACAAAATTGTTGGTTTTAGGTAGTAGGGAGCAGGGAGTAGGGAGTAGTAATTTGGGAAATAGGGAATGGAAAAGAAGAAAAACAACTGTACCTAAGTAACTTAAAAAACACTATATTTGTTAAATTTTTCGGTACCTGCTAGCGTAATGGTATTGAGTAAACTTGGTATTCACCTAAATTGTTAATTCCTCCAAATCTCCTGGAGTTTTTTTGATCGTGAAAAAATCATCCTCCTCCTGTTCCGGGTTTCCCCCACTCCGTAGGGACGTTGCATGCAAGGTCCCTACCCACTCCCTCGCTAGCTCTACCATTACTATGCACCACTAACAATTTTTCCCGATCTCCCAGTTGGGGAGCAAGATGCCACCACCTCAACTTTCTTTCCCTCTTCCTTCTTAAACAACCTTCCATATTTATAATAGGCAGCACAAGCACCTTCAGAGGAAACCATACAAGTACCGATAGGATTTTCAGGAGTACAAGCAGTACCAAATACCTTACACTGCCAAGGTTTCAAAACACCTTTGAGAATTTCCCCACATTGGCAAGCTTTAGCATCAGCAACTTTTTTGTTAGGCACACAAAACTTAATTTCTGCATCAAAACAGGCATAAGCATCAGTAATTTTTAAGCCCGACTCAGGAATATCTCCTAAACCTCGCCACTCAAACTTTTCTCGTACTTCAAATACTTTGCCCATTGCTTCCAGTGCCACCTTATTACCCCCTTCCTTCACCACCCGACTATATTGGTTTTCCACCTCACAACGACCTTCTAACATTTGTTGTAGCAACATCCAAATAGATTGCAAAATATCTAGAGGTTCAAATCCTGATACTACCAAAGGTTTCTGATATTTTTCGGAAATCACGCGGTAGGGTTCAGTACCAATAACCATACTCACATGACCAGGTCCGACAAAACCTTGCAATTCTAAATCTGGGTTACTCAGTAATGCTTCTAGTGCAGGTACAACTAAAACATGATTGCTGAAAACGCTGAAGTTGTAAATATTTTCTGCTTCTGCTTGCAAAATAGTTAAAGCTGCACTAGGAGCGGTAGTTTCAAAACCCAAACCGAAGAAAATAACATCTTTGTCTGGATTTTCCCTAGCTATTTGCAAACTATCCAAAGGCGAATAAACCATCCGAATATCTGCACCTTGAGCTTTTGCTTGCAACAAACTTTTTTGGGAACCAGGCACCCGCATCGCATCGCCGAAAGTGGTAAAAATCACGTTGAGTTTTTCCGACAAAGCGATCGCATCATCTAATCTACCCCTTGGCATTACACAAACCGGACATCCAGGACCATGTATTAGTTCGACATTATTAGGTAAAACTTCCTCAATGCCATATTTGAAAATAGAGTGAGTGTGACCACCACAAACTTCCATTATTTTTAGTGGGCGATCGCTACTGTATCCTAATTTTTGGCTGAGTTTATCAATTTCTCTTACTAAACCTTGCGCTTTGTCGGGGTCGCGAAATTCTTTAACGTATTTCATAAATTTTTTCCGTTTCTGTTATAAGTTGTTATATCGTAGGTTGGGTTAAGCGCTAGCGCAACCCAACAAATTAGTTATCAGTTGTCATAAATAAACATCTCCAGAAAAGAGGGAACACTTAACTGGGAACACTTAACCCACCCCTAACCCCTCCCAGGAGGGGACTAATTGATAATTTATCAATAATAATTGATTGGATTTTTGATGATCGCAGATGTCTAATAAATATAAGAATATGTTGGGTTTCGTTTCCTCAACCCAACCTACACCTGGATATATTGGGTTTCATTTCTCAACCCAATCTACGTTTTAATTCATTACTGCAGCGACTTCCTGCAATAACTTCAAAGTTTCTGTTGCTTCTTCCTCATCTAAACGATTCATGGCAAAACCCACATGAACTAACACCCAGTCGCCAATACATGACTCAACCGGATGTTCTTCATCAACTATGCAGGCAATATTAACCTCCCGTTTCACCCCACTAATACTAACCATTGCCAATTTATTCACAATATCCGTTATTTCAATAATTTGACCGGGAATACCTAAACACATTTTTATTCAATTAATTAAACTTTTACTAAAATTAAAACCTTTTAAAATCCGTGTATCCGTGCCCAAATCCTTGTCTTGCCCTCCCATTCTAGCAGCAGCGATCGCTACTTGACCTAAAGATAAACCGCCATCATTAGGTGGAACTTGACTGTGAGTCAATACTTCCAACCCCATTTTAATTAGGCGATCGCTCACTCCTGCAAGTAACAATTTATTTTGAAATACTCCACCAGTCAAAGCAACTTTATTAAACTCACAACTCTGATGCAATTCAGCCACCATCTCAGAAATAGCGATCGCCAATCCTTGATGAAACTTAGCTGCCATCAGAGCCGGAGTAGCACTTTGTTTTGTATCTATCAGTAAGGATTGCCACATCGGCTGTGGCACCAGATAAGTAAGAGGGAATTTACTATCTTGGTGTAAATTTAACATATTAAATTGATAACCCTGGATTTCTTCAGCATCATTTAATAAATACTCTGTTGCCAAAGCCTCCAAATTTATGGCAGCTTGGCCTTCATAACTACAAGATTCCCGGCAAATCCCAATCGCAGCAGCCACCGCATCAAATAACCGTCCGCAAGAAGAAGCCAGAGGAGAATTAATCTCTTTTTCCAGCATCTGATTAAGGGTGGCCAGAGGTTTTGTTTGGAAAAAATTAAATAATTCTAAATCTTGGTAATCCTTAAGAAAATCTAAACCAAAAGCAGCGACCAAATGAGCATAAGTATTCCGCCAAGGTTGATAAATAGCCTGTTCCCCTCCAATCATTGGTACAGGTTTAAAAGTTGCTAAACGTTGAAACCCGTGATAATTTGCCAATAAAAATTCTCCACCCCAAATAGTTCCATCTTCTCCATAACCCAATCCATCTAAAGCAATTCCTAAAACTGGCTGACAATCAATATCTAATCCATTTTCTGCCATACAAGCTGCA
>NZ_JAAHGT010000432.1 GCF_010672385.1 Okeania sp. SIO2F4 | reverse complement strand
AGTAGGGAAGTAGGGGAGCAGGAAAGTAATTTTTTTTGCCCAACTATGTACATAAAATGGTAACTTTTTGAGCATTAAGAGCTGAAAAGCAGGTACTTTTTCTAGATATAAAAAGACTAAAACCTTATCTGTCAATGTTTTGATATTTAATCAGCAAACCCGAATTAGTTGAGTTATTAATTTGCGAGTTTAGTTATAGCTAGGTGGGGCGAAAGAATGGTAAAATAATCTCAGATGCAACAGCATTTTTCTTGAAAATATTCCGCGAAGCTAACATCTCCATCTCAATTTGTTCTACTATTTCCAAACCTACCATTTCTCCAATATCTACTAATAATTTTGCAGTTTCAATCTCAACTCTTTCTCCACCAGAAATTGTATGATTATTACCAATCACAATATAAGCAAAAGCTCCTGGTTTTAAAAGTTCTAATATTTCCTGGAAAACTTCTCGCATATCAAAAAAATACTTTGCCAATAAAGCGGCTAAATTTCGTCTTCTAAAACCAGCATTTGATTGAGTATTTAATCTGTCTATTTTTTCAATTAACGAAATTACAGATTGAGGTAAAAGTGCTTTTTGATGCTGAAAATATTGCCAATAATCTCGCCGTTGTTTTTCTGTTATTTCTCTATTGCCAATCATTTTTAAATCTTGTTTGCGGTGTTGCGATCGCGACAACAAATTCAAATAACATAAACTCAGGCGATCGGTATCTAAATAAGGTAGTGCTGTAGCATAGGGAGGAGAGGTAATTACTACATCTACTTTACCTATTAAATCTTGCCAAATAGTTGTTACTTTTCTGGCATTGCCACCTTGAATATCAAAAGTTCCTAACTGTGAATCTTGATTTTTATAGAGGAAAGATAGAACAGTTTTAACTGAATTTTCTAGTTCATTTAAAAACTCTTGTTTTGGCTGAATATTTGCAGTATTAATTATTTCTTTGCGAACTCTTAAATCGCTTTCTTTTTGCCAAGAAACTTTCCGAATAATATTACTCATGGAAAGCTGCATTAAATTTTGCATTGTATTATTTTCCACCGATTTTATCAAAATCGCTATGTTGTCAAGTTCGGCTAAAATATCTTTGGCAAACCAACGATTAAGATAGATTTGATTTTCTCTGGGTAAATTAGAAAAGTAATCTAGTTTAGCTGAAGATTTTGTAGTTTTTAAGTTCATGAGACTATTGACTAATTTTTGATGATTTTCTAAAAGTTTATCCGGTGGAACTGACAATAAATCGCACTTTGTTTTTCCTATTAATACTGAGAGAGGATTCATATCTAACCCCACCCCATGATAACCTCCTAAAACTGCTTCTACTAAAGTCGTACCACTACCACTCATTGGGTCAGCAATAATTCCTTTTTCTGGTACTTTAGCAATATTAATTAAGCTCCGAACAAGTTGGGGAAAAAACTTGCCTCGGTATTCATGTATGCCATGAGTTCCGTATCTTAAACAGCGCCATTTTGGAAAAGGTATTGATTGAGAAAACGGTACATTTTTGGAAATTTCTTCTAATCTTTGATGAGTAGTATTAACAGTAGCTTCTCGTATTACTTGGGTGGTAAAGTGTGTTTTATCTTCCTGAATCACTGATTCCCAGTAAGATAATTTACTCGCTAAAATATTAGCTGGTAAATTAGAAAAAACTTGAAAATTAAATACTTCTTTTTCTGTAGTTAAAGCATAGGGTTCAGAACCTGTAAGTGTAGTTAGTTCAGATAATGCTAATTTTCGTTCAAAGGGTTGAATATATGGTTTAATTTTACACTTGAGCAATGGTTTTCCAGAATTTTGCAGAATAAGAATTTGTTCTGTTTTAATTCTACCAATAGCTGGATTAAAATATTTTTTTCTATCTTGCATTTGTCTATGAATACGTTGTATTTCAGAGAAACCATAATCTTTAGCCACTTCAGAAATTAAATCGACATTACTGATTTTTTTACCTTTAATTAAAGAATCTCCCACAACAAAACAAGCATATCTGTTAAATTTTAAATGTTCTCCTAACCAATCAAAAATAGTTGCCATTTCTGAACGGAATGTTTCTATTGTTGCACCTTTAGAACTTTTACTACTATATTTGCGATGACTACCTATTTCTTCTTGTTTAAACTGGGGTTGATTCATACCTAACCATATCATCCGAGTGCAATGATAAAGGTGATAACTATAAGCATTGGGATAGGGAGGAGAACAAACAACTAAATCTACATCTCCAATATCGGGTTTTGTCAGTAAGTTAGTACAATTTACTTGGCAGTTTAGATTAGCTTCGACTTGGTTTGTAAACTCAGAAACAGAGGCGATCGCTTCTTTTAAAGCTTTAGTAAAACGTTTGCAGGTATCCCCTGGTACAATCTTTTTTTGCCGACGAACATACCGAGTATCTGGATCTTGTTTGGAAACAGTAACTACAATAGAAGAAAATGCTGTCAAGGCAATTTTTTTACTAGATTTTCTAGGAAGTTGCTTACACCAATCAAGTATTTCTGCTAGTTCTTCAACAACAAAAGGTTCAAACCAAAATGATATTGCTTTATGATTGGGACGAGCAGCAGATGAGGTAAATTTTTCTGTGTTGAACAGGGGAGATTTAGTATTAATATAGATTGACTGAGATAAATTTTCTGTGCGTCTTACAAGAGAGTTTAATAATGCTTTATCTTCTGTATTGAAGCAAGTTGTTTTGGCTTCACTGATTAAACAAGCAATGGGGTTAGCATCAATACCAATAGTATGACGTTTAAGAGTGAGTGCTTCGACCAATGTTGTACCACTACCACAGAAGATATCAGCCACAGTTTCCCCTGGTTGAGAAAGTTCTTGAATCAGTTGATGGGGAATTTGAGGAATAAATTTTGCTGGATAAGGATGAAGTCGATGGGTTAGATAATTAGTTTTGGCTTCGGAAAAGTTCCAATCAATTTCTGTGAGTTTTTTCCAGTTAGGATTTAAGTTTAAATTCATTAATAATTAAGGAGTAAATTTTGAAAAAAAGGGAAAAATGATAGAGATAGCTGTCGAAAATGAAAATGAAGTTGATATCTCAATTAAGTGAAGGACTTTTTGTAGTTTTGATAATAGTAATCAATTATGGCATTTGATTAAGCGATCGCTCTCCAACAAAAATGATATTTACAAACATATTATCATAGCGATCGCCTCTTCAATTCAACCTTTTCTTTCCACAAAAAAAACTTCTGAAGTCTGACTTCGTTAATGCTCCTACCTATTTGCCAACCAATTTGATAAATCATCGAGATTATTAAACTTTAAAACTGCCTTAACTAAATCCTCCAAATCTTCTAAAGATAAACTTTTAAGCTGAGTAGCAATTTCATCTTCTGGAACTTCTATAAAACGCTCTTTTAGTCAAAGTATTGTTAGAGCGATGGTCTGTTCAATTCTGCCTTTTTATTCCGCAAAAAGTATCTTGCTACTTTCATCTTGCGACATAATTTGCCGCTGTTATAGCAACTCTAATCCCAGAGGAATTAGATTAATTTCGTTGGCAATATTCAGAGCTTTTTCTATTGCTGATACCTCTCCTAAACTTTCTGGAATTACCTCTAAATTGTCTGTTTATTTAATAAAATAAATCCACTTATCTACTAAGGTTTCTAACTCCTATAATGACTTCTGAAATTTGGGCATCTCTACAAAAACTAACTGCATTTCTTCTGATGTATACTCAACAATTTTTTTCTCATTTAAAAAATAAAAATAATTGACTACATCTGGGTTTTTGTCAAACATTTTAAAATCTGTAATTGTCACGGCAATTACTGGTTTTAAATGTCTGTAACCTTCACGGGTACCTAATTGAGTTGAATAGGTTTTTGCTAAGTTATAAACCACTCGTTTATCAAAGGCAGTAACTCTAGCTACTTGCATCTCAATAATTACCTGGGAATTATCATTTAATACTGCTCTGACATCTAAATAACTGTCTTTTAAAGTTTGTATCTGAGGGGGATTATAAGGGTTGAGAATTGTTAGGGATTGAATCTTATTTTTTCCTTCATAAATAATAGCATTGAGAAAGCTAATTAATATTTCTTCACTTTGGTCGGAACCAAATATCATTTTAAAAGCATAATCAATTTTCGGACTAATGAATCTCATAATAATCTCTACAAAAATATGGAATTTTAGTTTTGATATTATACCATTTTTGTAGCGTTCGCTCTCCAAAAAAAATGAGATTCATAAATTATTTTTCTCATTATCTAACTGCAATAAACATTGTTGAAATACATAATTTACTACGGCAAATAATTTATCTAAGTCTCCAATGTTATAACTGATAATATTTCTGGTAAAAATATCTCCTTTAAATTTCCCAAACTGCCAAACTTGACCATTAGAAACTATACCAAAAATTGTTTGTTCTAAATCTTTGTTAATTTTCTGTACTGCGACTAATTCTGCTAAACATTGACCCCATCCTTCGTTAAAGTTATCTTGCTTTGCCTCGACTACTAAAAAAAATGGTTTGTCAAAAATAACTGTAGTTAAAGGATGGCGTTTTGCCACTATATAATCAGGCTGCCCAGACAGATTTTCATCATAAGTTAATGTTTGATGACTCCAAAGAGTTAATTTTTTTCTGTACATTTTCCAGACTTCTTTTAAGACTGGATAAATCAGGTTTTCACAAATAGCATCTTCTGAGTTATCAACAACACCATCTGTAAATAATAATTCTAGTTCTGCTCGAAAAGTCTGAGGTACAGAAAACTCAAGTTCGTTGATAAAATCTGATAAAATATACTTAATTTGAAATTATTGGGCGACTGCTGCAATATTTTTGTAATTACTGAATGGCATGATTTAATGAATAATGGATAATGGATAATGGATAATTGATAATTGATAATTGATAATTGATAATAAACAGTATCTCTATAAATATTGGTTGTTTATAAACCGGATTTAGTATCATACATTTTTATTGCTGAGAGCTAACTGCTGATAGCTAAATGATTAAAGTATAGCGTTCTCTCTCCATAAAATACTAGATATTAGAGATTTTTTTCACTCTTCTCTAACTGCAATAAACATTGTTGAAATACATAATTTACTACGGCAAATAATTTATCTAAATATTCAATACTATAGCTGGCAATATTTCTGGTAAAAACATCTCCTTTCAATTTTCCAAACTGCCAAACTTGACCATTAGAAACTATACCAAAAATTGTTTGTTCTAAATCGTTATTAATTTTCTGTGCTGCGACTAATTCGGCTAAACATTGACCCCATCCTTCTACAAATTTATCTTGCTTTGCTTCCACTACTAAAAAATAAGGTTTATCAAAAATTATTCTGCCTAAAGGGCTGAGTTTAGTCACTATATAATCTGGTTGTCCTGATAGTTTTTCATCATAAGTTAAAGTTTCGTGGCTCCAAAGGGTTAATTTTTGATAGTAAGATTTCCAAACTTCTTTCAAAATTGGATAGATTAAATTTTCACAAATAGCATATTCTGAACCGTATATAGTTCCATGAGAAAGTAGAAATTCTAACTCTTCTCGAAAATGTTGAGGCGCTGGAAATTCCAGTTCATTGATAAAATTTGCAGAAATACATTTGATTTGATATTCTTTGGCAACTGCTCCAATATTTTTGTAATTACTGAATGGCATAATTTAATGGATAATGGATAATTGATAATGAAAACTATCTCTAATTCTCAATTATCAATGTTATTGTACTTCAATTCTCTGGTGAAAAATATAGTAGAAGTTAAGCGAATGCTTATTTCATACATTTTTATTGCTGAGAGGTGACTGCTAATAACTGTATGGGTAGCATTCCACAGGAAATGCTTACATTATAGGGATCGCTCACCATAAATACTATATTTTAGAGATTTTTCAACTATTCTCTAACTGCAATAAACATTGTTGAAATACATAATTTACTACAGCAAATAATCTCTCTAAATATTCAATACTATAGCTGGCAATATTTCTGGTAAAAACATCTCCTTTCAGTTTACCAAATTCCCAAAATTTACCATTAGAAACAATACCAAAAATTGTTTGTTCTAAATTGTTATTAATTTTCTGTGCTGCGACTAATTCGGCTGAACATTGACCCCATCCTTCTTCAAATTTATCTTGCTTTGCTTCCACCACTAAAAAATAAGGTTTATCAAAAATTATTCTGCCTAAAGGGCTGAGTTTAGTCACTATATAATCTGGTTGTCCTGATAGTTTTTCATCATAAGTTAAAGTTTCAAGGATTAAGTTGGGCTACAATATAATCTGGTTGTCCTGAAAGCTTTTCATCATAAGTTAAAGTCTTATGACTCCAAAGCATTAATTTGTCATAATAGGATTTCCAGACTTCTTTTAAAATTGGAAAGATTAAACTCTCACAAATAGCATATTCTGAACTGTATACAGATAAATGAGAAATTACAAAATCTAACTCCTCTATAAAATTCTGATTCACAGAAAATTTAATTTCATTGACAAAATTTGCATAAATATATTGAATTTGAAATTCTTGGACGACTGCTTCAATATTTTTGTAATTACTAAATGGCATAATTTAATGGATAATGAATAATGGATAATTGATAATGAAAACTATTTCTAATGAGGGTTTGCTGAAAAAGTATTATAGATGAGGTTAGGAATCAGCAGTCAGGTAGGGGAGCCGTCGGATTGGCGACGTACAGGATAAATGGAAATTATAGAGGAGGTAGTCGGATATTTCCTATCTTGATTTTTCTCCCCTTATCTATCTAAAATCCTAACTTTTTGAACATAAGCAACCTAAAATTTTAAACTTTTTGATACCTAAAAATGCTAAAACCTTTATCTGTAAAGACTTTAAAATTTAATCAGTAAACCCTAATTATCAATTATCCATTGGTAAAGCATTTTCCATTTTACTCAACCAATCTATCAAACTTTCCAACTGTTTATCTGCACTTAAAACACCTAAACCACGCACTGTTACTTTACCCTTACTAAAAACAAAACGAGACTTTAAATGATTGGGTAATTTCTCCTTTAATAAATTCCATGCAGGTTCCTCCATTGGTGTTTCTAAAACAACGTGTTGTTTACCCTCTACTTTAATCCGAGAAAAGCCTATTTTTTTGGCAATTTGTTTTAATTCCATCATCCTTAATAACTGTAAACCAGCTTTCGGAATTGCACCGTAGCGATCGCTCCAATCAATTTCTATTTGATTCAATTCCTCCCGACTATTTGCAGCAGCAACCGAACGATAAGCAGCCATTTTTTGGTCTAAGTCTAGAATATAATCTGCGGGAATGAATGCAGTCAAACTCAAGTCAATTTGTGTATCATCGACCTGGGGAATTTCCTGACCTTTGATTTCCCGAATTGCCTCTTCTAACATTTCCGTATATAGATCAAATCCGATAGCATTCACCTGACCGGACTGCTCCGCTCCCAAAATATCGCCAGCACCCCGAATTTCTAAATCTCGCATTGCCAACTGATACCCCGAACCCAACTGAGTAAATTCCTGAATTGCTCGCAACCTTTTTTGCGCTTCATCTGTCAGCGCTACTCCACCAGAAGCAGTAGTCGGATAAAACAACCACGCATGAGCTTGCACACCTGCTCTACCTACCCTTCCCCGCAACTGATACAACTGCGACAATCCAAACTTTTGAGCATCTTCTATTAATATAGTGTTGACGCGAGGAATATCCAAACCAGATTCAATAATTGTGGTACAAACTAAAATATCAGCTTCCCCCGCACTAAATGTCAGCATAATTGACTCCA
>NZ_JAAHGT010000431.1 GCF_010672385.1 Okeania sp. SIO2F4 | reverse complement strand
ACATTATTTTACTCTTTTATTATTAACCATATCTTTCTTCGGATTGGCTCAATATATTTTTTTCGCCTCAAGTTGCTAAAAGTGGAGGGGAAACTCCAGTTATTGATATGAAATCAGTTTTATTAGATTTACCCGAACAGTTACAGCAGAAGTTTTCCCACACCAATTTGGTCACGAAATTTTATTGGGTAAGTATACAGAAAAAATTATTTGATGTGCGATTATGGCAGTGGCCTTGGTTTCGTTCAGCTCAATCTTGGAAGGTTGTATTTAATACTCAGGATAAGGGTTTAGTCGAAACAAAATGCTTTGATGCAGGGCGACAGACTGAGTGGGTTGCTAATGATGACTTAATTGTTTCTTGTCCGATGCAGGCAATTAGTTCTCATCCTATTACCTCTGAAACTATCTGGACTGGATGGTTCCCTTGGTTTCATATCTGGGGTGTTTGTATTGATGCCTGGTTTGTTGCTAAGTTTCAAAGAAAATTCAGGAGTTGGTTAGTATTTTTTATCTTATTTTTAATCACATTTATACAAGTTTGTCTCGAAAAATTGATTCCCAATAATCGCAAATATAGAGTTTTAGATGTAGCATTTGAGGATGGTTCTGATTTATCTTTTTGGGATGTTTATTATATTGTCAAGAGTTATTGGCAAAATACAGAATTATTTTCCTGGCAAGAGGGAGATCTAATAATTTTAGATAATTATCGTATAGGTCATGGTAGGCTTCCTTTTACCGGAGAAAGAAAAGTTTATACAGCCTTTGCTTAAGATACATACTTATGAATAAGGATCAATGAGTCAGGAGTCAGGAGTTAGGAGTTAGAAAGGAGATTTTTCCGCGCCAGTTAGAGGGGAAATAGGTCTGATTTACACATTAGACTTCTCCAAAAATAAAAAATAAAATCTATTGTCGTACATAAATTATCAATTACTCCCCCCTATTCCCTATTCCCTATTCCCTATTCCCTGACTTCTGCAAGAAGTCTATTATAAATTTAGGAATTTCATACCGTGTTTCAGTAACACCATAATATCAAATCCGGTTGAATACTTATTATATAATTGGGGTAGATGGGGATATCGGGAGGTGGGGAGATTGAATATTGAAGTATAGATAGAATTATCAAAATATATTATACCATTTCTCATGCATTCTTGCTATATTTTATTGAGAGGAGGGAGTAGGGAGCAGGGAGTAGGGAGTAGGGTTATACTAAATCAGATATCTTTGTTATTTGCCTATAATTGTTAAAAACACTACTCTTACTTACTTATTACTTAATAACTGAAGTCTTGAGTAAGTATAGTATTATTTTTGGGAATTAGTATTATTTTTGGGAATTAGTATTATAGCAATCCTATTTTATTTGTGTATAAAAATCTTACTGCTTTTAGGGAACAGCGGTGCGACCCCGCGGGGTGCGACAGACGCACCTGGTAGGGCACCAAGAGAGGGAACAGGGGAAAGGGAACAGGCGGGAGTTTTAGTTTTTTTATCTACTTTTTGATTACCCGCAACCTATGGGCGGATTACTATATATATAAAATTTAATTCTGGCTCAATTAATAAAGCTTTTATCGCGCACCAAAAGCAATAGCTGTTTCTCTACGCGACATCAAAAACATAGTTACGACCCAGGAGGATAGCTGGCGACTGAATGCTTAGGAAATAAAATTAAATTTTTCTACCGTAAGTCATCAATAACATAAATATCTGGACGGTTATAACCTTGTTCATTAGGATTGTGCATTGCTACTCCTAGGATATCAATTTTAAATCCCATATTTAATATTTGAAGGTAGGCTTGTTGACGACTTGTATTGACTCCAGCTATCAGTTTAGACATTCCAATAATATTGCTAAATATTTCACATTCATTCAATAATTGTGCAAAGCGTTCGCTCGCTTTTTTCCCTGAATTAACTGCACCAAATTTAATATAGCAAGTATCAGTTCCTGCTTCAGTATTTGCACCGTAATGACAAATAGCAAATCCTTCTAAATTGCCATTTTCCCAGAGAAATAAAGTATCTCCTAATCTCTGATTTGCTACTGCTAAAATTTCTGACTGTAAATCTAGTCCGGGATAAATATTATTAGTTAATTCTTGGCTAGCTTGTAAATATTCTTTTTGTTGTTCTGGAGAAATTTGTGAATACCTAATGCTTTGTAATTGCTGCTGTTTCTCAGAAACAGATTTAGAACAAATAGCAGTTAAGAAATGGGGCATAAAGCCAAATTTTTGATAAAAATATAAATGTTTAGGACTGCGGGAAAAGGTAAAGAAACAAATCTTTTTAATTTGCCAATTTCTGAAGCATTCCATTGTTGCTGACATCAATTTCTTACCTACTCCTCGATCCCAAAAATTTGGATGTACTGATAAAGGTCCAAAACAGCCAAAGCTACCCCATTTAGATAGAAAATTAGAACCTACTAATTGACCGTCTATTTCTGCTGCCAAAGCTGCATTTGGATAGGTATACCAACGCTGCATATAGTTAGTATCACCATAGAATGTCATCGGGTCTGGCAAACCTAAAAATGTGCCAAAAGCTAATCTAAATATTTTGTCAGCTTCCGACAATTCTTGTTCCTGAAGTAAGCGAATATTAATTTGATTCATTAATTTTTTTTGAGAATTAGTTTGACAAAAATACTTTCAATTTTACCGATAAATTGTGGTCACTAGCCTCCCCTTTTAAGGGGAAAAAAGCGGTCGGAAAGCGGAGAAGTCCGTTAGGATGGGATGGCGAGGTCTCCCGCTCTTGCAGAGACGCGAACGCAATTCAAGTCGCTCCGCGAAACGCCATATCCAATCTCCCCTTGAGAAGAAAAAATTTTTCATTATTAGTCAATCCTATCCGTTTTCAAGGAGAGGTAATTATTAATTATTAATTATTAATTATTAATTGTTGAAAGGATTTTTCAAGTCTGTAAATACAAAATTTTCAGCTTGAGGGAACAAGAAGCATAATAATGCTTAAGTGATTAACATTAAACTTTACTTTAGCATCTTTAAAAGTGCTGTAAGTATTGCTAAAAAATTAATTATAGTAAAATTTAGCTCTGGATTCATTCATGGATAATGGATAATGGATAATGGATAATTACCTCAAGGAAAACCGTAACGGAATTGAATATAAGGAAATATTCTAGCACTTTTTTTCCCTATTAGGGTCGGCTTTTAACCAAGGGATTTAATTAATAATTATTAATTATTCGGTAAAAATATATAGGATAGATCAAATTGGTGATATACACAAGTTTTGGATTTTCAGGAATAGGCAATAGAAAAAAATACTGTATCTCATAAATATCATAACCGCTATATTATGCTAATTAAAAGGTAAGTATTTAGATTTTAGCTATCAGTTAATTACCTTTTTCCCAGGGTCATTTCATTCTAGATTTCGGCAATGAATTTATTGATTTTCAGACAGCGAAAGATAAATTTCCTAAAGCTTGAAATAACGTGGCTTCCTCAATACATAAAATGGCACAGCTTAGAATGAAACAGCACTGCCTTTTTCCTAATAATTATTCTCAAGATATTTCTAATTCAATTCTGTTTTCTGACCGCTAGGCTAATGGCTGAATACTTACATTAAAAGATGGCAAATTTATGTCCAACTGTAGTTTATTCAATACTACTTGCTACCTATATCTATAGTTATTTACTTTGGTTGATTCTTGATTTATTTTTTTCCCTTTTCCCTCTTATTTATTTCTGAATTTGACTAATTTACTACGACTATATCTCATTAGTATTAGATATCAAGCAACTAGATTTATTCTTCACAGTAGAATTACTTTTTACTTTGAACTTTTGACTTAAGAGAAACCCTTGACATATAATGACGACGATTAAGAATGTAATTTCATCCCCGTACATGGAGATTTAAGCCTTGGGTATAGAACTGCGCAGTTATGTATTTATAGACAACTTGCAACCTCAGCACGCCGCCTACATTGGTACAGTGGCCCTTGGCTTTTTACCATTACCAGGTGATACTTCCCTATGGGTAGAAATTTCTCCAGGTATTGAAATTAATCGTATTACGGATGTGGCCCTCAAATCTAATTCTGTTCGGCCTGGGGTTCAATTTGTAGAACGACTTTATGGTTTGCTCGAAATTCATTCGAGTCGTCAGGGAGATACAAAAGCTGCTGGTCAAGCAATTTTGCAAGCTTTGGAAGTGCAGGAACGCGATCGCCTGAAACCTCGTATTGTCTCTAGTCAGGTGATCCGTAATATTGACTCCCACCAAGCACAGTTGATTAATCGTAATCGTCGTGGCCAGATGATTTTGGGTGGCCAAACTCTCTATGTGTTGGAAGTCCAACCTGCTGCCTATGCTGCTTTAGCGGCTAATGAAGCAGAAAAAGCTGCTTTGATTAATATCTTACAAATTCAAGCGGTGGGTAGTTTTGGCAGGCTTTATTTGGGAGGAGAAGAACGGGATATTTTGGCAGGTTCTCGAGCAGCTTTAGAGGCTATGAAAAATGTTTCGGGTCGAGAACATTTTGACCAACGCCAAGAATAAATTAGCTTTAAGAAGGTTTTAGATTAATAGTTCAATCGATCACAAGGGGTAACACCGACAAAATGAGGATATGTCATATTTGACTATATTTTTATGAACTATAGATACTAAAATTTGTAGAATACTAATTTTGTGGAAATTTAACAATGTCGGAAAAACTTAAGTTAATGGTTGTTGATGATGAACCTAATAATTTAGATTTACTCTATCGGACTTTTAGACGTCAATTTAAAGTGTTTAGGGCAGAAAATGCTAGTTTAGCTATGGAAATTCTCGAAGCTGAAGGGGAAATGGCTATAATTATTTCTGACCAAAGTATGCCAGATATGACGGGTATTCAATTTCTCAGAAAAACAAAAGATAGCTTTCCTGATACTGTTCGGATTTTGTTAAGTGGTTATGCAGAAGAACAAATAAATTCTGAAGTTGATGAGATACAACAGGCTGATATTTTTAAATGTGTAACTAAACCTTGTTCTCCTCAAGAACTCAAGGATGTGGTTCAAGAATGTCTGGAAGTATATAAAGCTAAGAAAGGTTTATAAGTAAGAATCAAATAACTGAAAATTTTAAATACATTTAAAGAAATATAATGACTAAAAATTATTGATTTTCGTGGGTTGATTTTTAGTCTGTTATAGTTGTTATGATATTAATGGAATATAGTATTTTTTTCATCTTCTGTCTGATCTTTTTCTTCCTCCCTATTAGCTAAAATTAAAAACTTATATATCTCACTAATTCTCAGTATTCAGTTATTAGCGGTCAGCATTTCCGTTTTTCATGCTGCACAAACAGCTTTTTTTTGTGAATAAAGAAGATACATTCCCTATAGATCCCTATAGATAGCTAATACCAATTATCAAAAACTTTGCTATGATTGATAACTTTATAAGTTCGGAAAATCAAGGTGATAAGCGTAACAGGACTTTTTTTAAAAAAAGATATAGGGTTTCTCAGGCTCCGGATTTCTATTCTATTCCTTATTCCTAGTTAAGTGTTTGCTAAAAATTACGAATGCGTGTACCTTACCAGTATGGGAATTTCTATACTTACGAATAATAAGGGGAATTAAAATACTTTACCGAAAAATTAAGGTTTAAAGCCTCTCCTTGAAAGGAGAAAAAAATCTCCTTTAAACCAATCCTCTTCTTAAAAAGAAGGTAAGCATTCAGGTATTAGCAATCAGCTCTCAGTTTCTTATGAATTAAGTGAGGATTTGTTTAAGAATACTTATATTAACTGAATAGTTGCTTGCTTATGCTATAAATTATCGGAAATATATCAATAATAATTTATTCGCATAAATACAAGACGATCCTAATTAGGGTTTGCTGAAAAAGTCTTATGGTTGAGGGTAGAATTCATAATTTATAATTCAGAACTTAGAGGAGTTAGGAGACACAAATATCCCTTGATTTTTCTATCCTTGTATACTCACTCATCCTAACTTTTTTAGCTTTTTAGACCGAAAACCTTGCACCTTTTTTAAATCTAAAAATACTATAAGATTTACAGAGAAAGGCTTTGAAGGTTAATCAGCAAGCCCTAATTATAATCTAGCTGAAGGCTAAAAGCTGACGGCTGAATGCTTACAAAAGAAGAGCTAATTATTAATTGTTAATTATTCATTATTAATTATTGAAGCGACTATATCTCTTTGACTAAAAAGGGAGATTAAATCTATGGACTTACAAATAAAAAAATATACAATTACCCTGAATTTAGGGAGTAGAGAAATTAGGCAGCAAAACAAATAGGTATGGTTAAAAAATTGGATAATTTATTTTTTGCTATTCCCTCATAAATGATATTTAAGTTATTTATTCTGCCTCTGTCCTCCTGTACTTAGTTAATCCGATGGCTCCCCTACCTGACTCCTAAGCAATAGTCTAACTATTTATAGCAAATATTTATTAAACTGGTTATAATACTAACCGTAAAAAAATAATTTTACAAAACTCTAGTTATAGGAAACAGGGAACAGTTAACTGGGAATAGGGAATAGGGAATAGGTAACAGTTCATTAATTGATAATTGATAATTACAAGAAGGTTAAAACCGTTCGGGAATTGAATATTGGGAAATTCAAGAGGACTTTTCTCTTTTGGGAGATTTGATATGGCGAACTTCGAAGCGGCTCTGTCAAGAGCGGGAAACCTCGCCATCCCATCCTAACGGACTGCGAGCAATTCATGTCGCGAAGCGTTAACGCGCGTTGTGCGTTAGCTAAACGACCGCTGTCTTGGTCGATTGGAGGCAAGCGAGGTCTCCTCGCCATCCCATCCTGACGGACTGCGAGCAATTCATGTCGCGAAGCGAAACGACCGCTTTTTCCCCTATCCAAGGGGAGGCTTCAAGGCGCGAATTAATTAATTATTAATAATTAATTAATAATTCGGTAACAGAGATTCGTAGCAAACATTTATCAAACTGCTATAAAACTATTTTGTTTAAAAATATCTTGGAAAACTTTTGAGATTTGGCATAGCTGCTTTTCAATAGGAGAAATAATTGTCTTGATATGTTGATGATAATTTTTAACAATTATACCATTTCTCATGCATTCTTGCTATATTTGGAAGCTGGCAAAATCACTTTTATTCATAACCGAAATTACCAAATATAAAGCATTTGCTCGAAGAAATAATATTTATAGCGCTACTTGAATCGGGAATAGGGAATAGGTATGGAGGGAATAGTAAACGGTTAAAAGGTTTCAGGGTTTAGAAATGTTCTAACCTTAATGCGTAGTGCTATAGAAATAGAAAATTCAAATATAGCAAAGTTTATGGTAATTGGTATTATTGACTCCAAAAAATGTTATAACCTCAGAACTTTAACTAATATTCAAATATTCAAAACTAGCAAAATATTCAGATAGAAAATCTAATTAGGTTTTGCTGAATAACTCTTATAGCTAAGGGTAGGAATCAGTCCTCAGTCCTCAGTCCTCAGCAGAAATAGAAATTACAGAGGATGCAGTTGAAAGAATTCCCCCTTAATTTTTCTGCCCTTGTCTATAAAAAATCCTCACATTCTCAGCGATGGTAAGCAAAAAGCTTGTACTTTTTTCGCATAAAAAAGGCTAAAGTCTTTATATGTACATGGTTTTGGATTTAATCAGCAAGCCCTAATTAAAATTTGTTAAGATATACAATACTTGAGAGCCAATATTAATAGTTTGGCCATAAAAAAACTTAACTTACTGTTAACCTACCTAGGAGATAAATTATAAATGCTGAGATTAGAACATATAAA
>NZ_JAAHGT010000430.1 GCF_010672385.1 Okeania sp. SIO2F4 | reverse complement strand
TAATTAAATAATAGAGTGTGGGGAGGGTGGGGAGTGTGGGGGGATGGGGAAATATAGAAAGATTTGGCATTATGTGAAGATGGAACATTTTTTTATACCGAATTAACCGGATTTGATATAATTATCAATTATCCATTATCTATTATTGAACCTTCTTACTTCTTCCTTAATTCAAATAAAGAGATTTTCCCTTTTTCCTTCTTACTTAATATGTTAAATCTAAAATTATTACTATATTTTCCCTTCTTCCTTCTTTATTCCTCCTTCTTTCTTCTACCTGCAACTGCTACACCTGAAGTTATTTTTCCTACCTGTCCGAGAAGTTCCATTTCTGAACTACCTCAACCTCCTTTATCTCAGACGAAACCAAGTATTCCTAGTTTGTGGTTAACTCAAGATTTCTTTGGTAGAGAACTTCTTGAGACTTGGTTTGTTAACTCCGATGATACATGGGTAATTTTAGTAGTAAATCAATTAACTTGGCAAAGGCAAGAATATATGGATATTTATAAATTTATCAATCATTTTGGCAGTGTATCTAGAGAATATGGTTATAACTTACAAATATGTCAACTCACTCAAAAAAAACCAATTGCAGCTTATTTTTGTGACTTTGAAACTGCTCCATTAAAATGTCATGTAGAAATTCAATCTAGATTCGGCAGAAGTTTATTTAATCTACCAAAAAAATTTCCATTTCCCTCCATTAAATACTAAACATTAGTCACACAAAGTTATATAGCAATCCTATTTAAATTGTAATATTTTGGTGGTCTGGGCGAATGGCAATTTGCCCCTACAGGAGTCATAATTTTTAAGGTTTTCAGTTTAAATTAACTATTAGACATAGGCGTTAAAATCAAAAATCAAATCAATTATTATCCATAAATTATCAATTATTTCTCCCTGTTCCCACTTAAGTGTTCCCTGTTCCCTCTTTTCTGGAGATGTCTATTATAAAAATTCTCACAACCAACTTAGGATTGCTATATGAAAAATCTTAATGTTTGCTACCAAAGATTCATAGGGAAATGGAGAGATTCGTGTATTTGCACAATTTTTTGTATTTTATAGCTACTTTTTCTATAACTATTCATCAATTTTTCTATAACTATTCATCAATATTTAATGTCAAATAATTTTAATCCGCTATAATTAAAACGATAGTAAATACCAACCGAGAATAAAGACAAGTGCTGACCAATAAATAAGCTCTCAACTCTCCCCTCTCAAAGGGATAAAAAGCGGTCTTTACGGAGCTTCCCGTAGAGTAGGATGGCTAGGTTTCCCGCTCTTACAGAGTCCCTGCGCTTTTCATGTGGCGCAGCGTTTCATGTCGGCGATAGATAGCCGAAAACCCCATATCCAATCGACTAAGAGAAAGGATATTTCGGATTTTTTTGCCTCCCTATTACTGGAGGTACTAATAACTGATAACTAATAACTGATAACTGAAATGACTGCTAATCAACAAAATATCCGTAAACCTTATGACGGTTGGTCATTGGATGACCGTGACCCAGAAATAATTAAGTCAATGATGCCATTGTGGGAATGGTTTTATCGCTATTACTTTCGCGTTCAAACTGATGGTTGGCATCATATTCCTGACGAGAAAATTCTTATAGTTGGCTCTCATAATGGCGGTTTACCAGCTCCAGATATGCATATGTGTATGTATGACTGGTTTAAAAGATTTGGTCCAGAACGTTTGGTTTATGGACTAATGCACCAGAATGCTTGGTCAGCTTTCCCCAGTACACCCTTAGCAGTACAATGTGGAGCAGTTAGAGCGCATCCAAAAATGGCGATCGCTGCCTTTGAAAGAAATGCCTCTGTAGCTGTTTATCCTGGCGGGGGTCCTGATGTTTTCCGCCCCCATTCTATGCGAGATAAAATCTATTTTGCTGGACGTAAAGGCTTTATTAAATTGGCTTTGCGTGAAGAAGTGCCTATTGTACCAATGATTTCTAATGGCGCCCATGATACTTTAATCATATTAGCAGATTTTTATGAACAAGTAAAACAACTCCATGAGTGGGGGATGCCTTGGTTATTTAATGTTGACCCAGAAGTATTTCCTATTTATATAGGTTGGCCTTGGGGATTAGCTATTGGACCTTTGCCGAACTTCCCCTTTCCAGTACAGATCCATACCCGGGTCTGTCCTCCTATTGTGTTTGAACGTTATGGACGTAAGGCAGCTAGCGATCGCGATTATGTTGATGTTTGCTATCAAAAAGTTCTCACACAAATGCAGCAAGAATTAGACCAATTAATATTATCGACTTCGTAGGGAATAGGGAGTAGGGAAAAAGTAGTTTAGATATTGAATATTTATAATTCATAATTAGGGCTTGCTGAATAATCATAAAAGCATTGAAATAAAAAAGTAAGTGCCTTTTTGAATCTAAAAAAGTACGAGCTTTTCACTTGATAGAGCTCAAAAAGTTAGCATTTTTGGCAGACAACGACAGAAAAACCAAGGGTAAATTCTGACTCCTACCTCCTCTATAATTTATGTTCTTCCTGACTCCTGACTCTTACCCTTACCACTCATACTTTTTTCAGCAAACCCTAATTATGCAACGCCAACTTTTCTAGGGCAGTCTTAAAAAATCTTATTTTGAGGAAAAAAGAAAATTTGTGTTATGATTAAAATGATAATTTATTATCAGTAAATTTAATAAACATTTTTATCATACCCGTACTAGAAAAAAACGTTTAAATTACAGCTTCTAAAACTCCCATAAAACACGAATTTCGGTGTCCTAATTGTGGTGTTTATGGCGAACGTACATATCACAACCAATTAACCAAGACTGAATGCTATAGTTGTGATTACCTGATGATTACTCATACTAAAACTGGTCAGGTTGTAGAAGCTTATGCACCAGGTATTTATTTTTAAACTGGTGGAAATTAGAATCTAGCAAAATCAGGACTTACGCAGTACAACGTATTTTCGTCATTGCGACCGACAGGGAAGCAATCTCAAATCCTAGTTTTTCGTACTTCATGCGTAAGTCCTGAAAATTTTAGATTGTGTCTCTAGTAGGGGTTTAGTTTCCCAACCCCTACTACCAAACTCCACTAACTCGTGACTCGCGACGCCCGTAATTGCCCACAAGCTGCATCAGCTTCTAAACCACGGGAGTAACGAACACTAACTGCAATATTTTGTTCTTCCAGAGCATTAACAAAAGATTTTATCTCTTCCTCAGTAGGTCGTTGATAATCAACCTCACTAATAGGGTTATAAGGAATTAAATTAACATGACACTGATACCCGCGCAGATTTTTTGCCAATTCTCTAGCATGGTCTGGTAGATCGTTAAAACCTGCTAACAAAATATATTCAAAGCTAATTCTCCGCTTTGTCACCTTGACATATTCACGACATTCTGCTATCAAATCTTTTAAAGGATAAGACTTAGCACTCGGAACTAAATGTTCCCGCAATCTTTGATTAGAAGCATGAAGACTAATAGCAAGAGTAACTTGCAATTTGTGTTGAGCTAATTGTCGGATGCGATCGCGAATTCCCACAGTTGAGATAGTTATGGAACGTTGCCCAATACCCACATCTTGATTAAGAGACCTAACTGCAGCTAAAACATTTTTAGTATTCAGCAGAGGTTCCCCCATTCCCATAAACACAATATGACTAACCCGTCGCTCAAAATCTTCTTGCACCGTTAGTACCTGGTCAATAATTTCGTATGCTTCTAGGTTACGGGTAAAACCACCCTTACCAGTAGCACAAAAATCACACGCCATTGGGCAACCAACCTGAGAAGAGACACAAACAGTTAAACGTTTATAGCTAGGAATACCCACAGTTTCAATTATGTTGCCATCTGATAGTTGTAGCAAATATTTAACTGTACTGTCTGGAGCAACAGAGCGATGATGTATGACAGAGCGACCAATAGAAAAATCAGCAATTTCCTGACGCCATTGTTTGGAAAATACAGTGATATCTGCAAGAGACTTCACCCCTTTTTGATAGATCCATTGATATAGTTGTTTACCTCGATAAGCAGGTTGACCTTGCTGTTGCACCCACTCTGTTAACTCAGCTAAGGATAAACCGAGGAGAGGAGTTTGAGTAGAAGTTATTAAAGATTGAGTCATAAGTGATTAAGATATTTGTATAAATCAGGACTTAGGCAAAATATTAAGTCATCCACCATCTGTAGGAACGAATGGCCATTCGCCCCTACTAGATACGGCGTTTCTGCGTAAGTCCTTTCATTAATTGATAATTGATAATGGATAATTGATAATTACCTCTGGTTAAAACCGAGAGGATTGAAGATTAGGAAATATCATTTCTTTTTTTCCCCTTAAAAGGGGAGGCTTTAAACCACAATTATTTAATTAACAATTAATAATTAATAATTCGGTAAATAATTTGTTTATTATAGCGCTTTTCATTTGAGTAAGTCACAAAGTAGAGACGTTGCATGCAAAATCCCTACAGGGTTATCATTTTTTTGATGTGGTTCATTAACCTGAAAACTGCCATAACAAGAAAATTAGGGTTTGGAGACTAAACCCCTACCAGATTTAATATTACATATTATTAGAATCACTTCCTTTTGCAGTATATTCACAGAAAATATTTAATCCAATTTTGAGAATGTATAAAACAATAATAGTAGCGATCGCCGGATCTATAGGCAACCCTGAAATTGTCACCATAGAAACTATCAACCCTGTCAATAAAGGAGCGCTGCCTGGATTTTTGGTGTATTCTTTAAATTGGGCACGAAAACCTTCATCACCACAAAGCTCTTGACGGAGTACCTCAAGGGTAACTTTCCAGAAAGATTTACGATTAGGATCGTATTGGTACATCTCTTCTGGGGATTTTTTTTCATACCAAAGTTCATCAAAAGCAGTGTCAAGTCTGCCGTCATTTTTTTCCAATATTGCTAGTGCTTTCTGTGCAGGATTATAATCTTGCAATAACTGTAATTTTTCCTTGATTTCATCAGAAGTTAATTGAGTTTCCATATTTTTGGCTCCATTTAATTTTCTCTAGTCATCCACACGAGATAACCTAAAATCCGATCTACTGGTGGCAATAAATACACATTGAGATCGATTGTTACAACTGATTCAACTAGCTGCATAAACTGCCATTGAATTCCATTACTCACACTACCATAAATTTTGGGAATAGGAGAATTTTGCATTTCATTAAATCTTTGAGCAGCAACCATCTCTGCCATACATTGACCAGTCCCTGTTATGATATCGGTTTTCTTCGCTTCTACCACCACCATAACTGCTGGTGCTTCAATTTCTAGAACTTGTGTTGACCGAGTTAGCAAAAAATCACAGACCCCATTTAGACCTACTGACTCATCAACATTAAATTCTGCCCCAGAAAATAGACTGACTTTACGGTCTAACTGTCGTCTTACTTCTAAAAGCACTGGGTAAATAATACCTTCCGAACGTGCTTTTTCACTGCCAGATGTAGCGACAATGGGTAAGCTTTCTTGGAGATAGTCAGATAGAGTAGGAGAAGGAGCGATCGCTTCAAGTTCTGGCAAAAAGCGATCGCCTTCAACTACTGTTAAGTTAAAAGCTGTTTTAACGCTGCTAATGGTGTTGAACTGACTGTAAGACATAGAATAACTTCCAGATAACTGACTTTTAGTAAGGCGTTTAGATTTATGAGGGTAGGTAAATTTCATAAATTCAGAACCTTGCAGGAGAGGGGAGAGATACTCTTTCACTCTTTCACAGGGTTAGGTTTTTTACCCACAAAATCACCTTAATTTTACACTGAATTATTTAACTTTTGAATAAACAAATCAGGAGTAATAATTCGGGGATTAACAACTGGAAAATCCTGGGTATTTCTAGTAACAATAGCATCTAATTGATTAATCAAAGCGGTACTGTACTGAATAGCATCTTCCAAGTCGCTAAAATTAGAATTTAGTGCAGTTTCTATTATTTCCTGATTGACAGTAGCAATTTTACAGTATGTAAGCAACCATGTTAAAAAGTTTCTTGCCCATTCTTTGCCTCTTGCTTTACCAACAATATAATAAATATCGCTAAAGGTTGAGGCGGAAATATAACCTTCAATTTGCCCCTGCTCAACTAGCAATAAAATTTCTCTACTGGCATCAACATAAGGTTCACGTTCAAGAGCAGCATCTACAATAATATTGGTATCTAAAAGTATTTTCATAGATTATGTTTTTCCTTTAAATATTCCCATTTAGCAACGTCGGGGTCGAAGTCTGGGGGGACTGGTGGAGCAGTTGCTAATAATTCTTTGAGGGATTTTACTCCTGGTAAATTTTGTTTTTTTGAAGTTTGTGGTTGTGTGGCAGTAATATTCTCTGGTGCTGCAACGGGTTGCAAAATAATTACTTCTACCTCTCCTGGTGACATATTAATAGGTTCGTTAATAACTAAGTTGCCTGAGTTATCAATTTTGGCTTTGAGTTTGTATGCTTGCATATTTATTAACCTTTTTTCACAGCAGAATAATATTAAAACTAATTATATAATACACTATTATTGTTCTAATCAGAAAATAATTCATAAAAATATATCTCTAAATGAGGTGATTATGTCAGTAGAATTACAACGGCGACAATTTACTGTAAAAGAATATCATAAAATGGCTGAAGCAGGTATTCTCAGAGAAAATGACAGAGTAGAATTAATAGCAGGATAAATTATTAAATTAGCACCTATTGGTATTTCTGATGCTGCTTGCTTAAGGCGCTTAAATCAAATTTTTCATAAACTATTGTACAGTCAAGTAATAGTTGATAATCATAACAAAATCCACTTAAGTGATGAGAGTGAACCTGAACCAGATTTAATTTTGTTACAATGGCGTGATGATTTTTATGAAGCCAAACATCCCCAACCAGAGGATATATTATTATTAATAGAAGTGGCAGAGTCAACTATTAAGTATGATCGAGAAATTAAGATACCTTTGTATGCTGAAAATAGAATTTCTGAGGTGTGGTTGATAGATATTAATCAACAATTAGTAGAAGTTTATCGAGAATCTCAAGGGAATAATTATCAGAATGTGCAGCAGTTTTTTCGGGGGGATATTTTAACTATTGAAGCTTTTGATGATATTAATTTAGCTGTCGAGCAAATTTTAGCATAAGTAACTCTTTGCTCAATATCTGTATCCGTGCATTCGTGCCAAAATTGTTGTCTTGCTTCCTTGTCGAACAAATTTTAGGATAAATATTGTAGGTTGGGTTAAGCGACAGCGCAACCCAACACAAACAATCACAATTTTCTTGCTGGGTTTCCGTATGTCTTCTTACAATTGATGTTTTATTCATCTATTGGACAATAGTTACAGCAGTTTCCGTGCGTTATGAAGTAAATAGATCGCTGACTTTCCCAAGATTGATGTTTTATTCATCTATTGTACAATAGTACATCCATGGGAAAATCTCTGTCTACTGATAACTGAATAAGCGATCGCCTTGTCAAACTCTTTTTACAAATATTCTGTTTTACCCAATAGGAGGTAATTGTTAGCCTCAGTTATTGATATTTTTGTTGATTTTAACCATTTTACTTTTGCTTGGGTTGCAATGTTTGTAGTTGGGTTTGAGCAAGAAGATAAATATTTGATATAGAATTCGGATGATTAATATAGCCTTTCTAGTCATTGCGACTGAAACGGAGTGGAAGGAAGCAATCTCAGGGGTTTAGGAGATTGCTATCCTGACGGACTGCTGCGCAAACGCTGTCTATCGCAATGACAGCTATTAAATCGGATTTGATATGACTTGATCAAGCGCAACTACGAGTA